>JBILVO010000095.1:0-15750 GCA_044370415.1 Pirellulales bacterium | reverse complement strand
CCGCGACTCCTGGAAGGTCTTCGACCCGAAGGGGGTGGAGAAGTCCGACGGGAAGAGCAGCGTCGAGGGGAGCGACCTGCCGCACGTGGCCAACTTCCTGGAGGCGGTCCGTGGCCGGGCGGCGCTCAACAGCCCGATCACGGAGGGGCAGAAGAGCACGATGCTCTGCCACCTCGGTAACATCGCCTACCGCACGAACACGGTCGTGCGGTGCGACCCGAAATCCGGCGCGGTGATCGACAACCCACAGGCCATGGCCCTGTGGGGCCGCGAATCGTACCGACCCGGCTGGGACGTGCGGGTGTAGGTGACGGGCAGCACGGCTGGACCGGTCACCGCCCGTAGATGACAATCGTGCGTGGGCGTCGTACCCGATTCCTTCCTTCGCCTTCGTGGGGCCGCCGATGCGCTTTGCCGTGGCATGCCGCGTGCCGTCGCTCGTCGCCCCGCTCGTGGCGCTCACGTGCGCCGTGGCCGCCGAGCCGCGGCGGTCGGTCGAGGAGCTCGCCCGCGACCTGCGCCGCTCCGTCGTCACGATCCGCTACAGCGGCCGCGGCGACGGCGACCGGGGGCTCGGCACCGGATTCGTCGTCGCCGCCGACGGCCTCGTCGCCACCAACCTCCACGTGATCGGCGAGGCTCGGCCGATCACCGTGGAGCTCGACGGCGGCACGAAGCACGATGTCGTCGCCGTGCATGCCTCCGACCGTGCGTCGGACCTCGCCATCGTCCGCATCGACGCCCGCGACCTCGTGCCGCTCGAGCTCGGCGACCCCGCCACGCTCGCCGACGGCAGCGAGGTGGTGGCGATCGGCAACCCACACGGCCTGGAGAAGAGCATCGTCGCCGGCCGCGTGTCGGGCCGCAGGGATGTGGACGGGCTCGACATGATCCAGCTGGCGATCCCGATCGAGCCGGGCAACAGCGGCGGGCCGCTCGTCGACCTCGCGGGTCGCGTGCAGGGTGTGATGACGATGAAGTCCCTCGTCACGCCGAACCTCGGCTTCGCCGTGGCCGCCGACCGGCTGCGTCTGCTCCTCGACGGGCCCAACCCCGTCACGATGGACCGCTGGCTCACGATCGGCGCGATCGACGCGAAGGAATGGACGCTGATCGGCGGGGCGCGGTGGCGGCAGCGGGCCGGGCAGATCTCCGTGAGCGGCGCGGGCCGCGGGTTCGGCGGCCGGTCGCTCTGCCTCTCCGTCGAGGAGCCGCCCGCCCCGACCTACGAGATCGCGGTGCGGGTGAAGCTCGACGACGAGGCCGGCGCCGCGGGGCTCGCCTTCGCGGCCGACGGCGGCGACCGCCACTACGGCTTCTATCCCAGCGGCGGCAAGCTGCGGTTCACCCGTTTCAACGGCGCCGACGTCTTCTCCTGGACGGTGCTCGGCGAGAAGCAGGTTCCGGAATACCGCCCCGGGGAATGGAACCACCTCCGCGTCCGCCGCGAGCCGGGGAAAATTCTCTGCTACGTCAACGACGCCCTGGTCTTCGATTCGGCCGACGACGGGCTGCAGGGCGGCCGCGTGGGACTCGTGAAGTTCCGCGAGACGCAGGCGGAGTTTCGCGGATTCACCCGGGGAATCGACCTGCCGCGGGCCATGCCCGCCGACGACCTCGTCGACCGCGTCGCCGCCATCGCCCGCGATCTGCCCGCCTCCGGCATGCCGCCCGCCGAGATCGTCGGCCGGCTGTTGCCCGAGGGGCCGGCCGCGAGCCTCGCCCTCGAGGTCCGCGCGGCCGCGCTCGAGCGCGAGGCGGCGCGTGTCCGCGGGCTGGCCGCTGCGGTCGACGACCGCCGTGCGCTCGATGCCTTCGCGCAGGCCGTCGCCGGTGACGAGGCGGCGATCGACCTCTTCCGCGCCGCCCTGCTCGTGTCGAAGCTCGACAACCCAGATCTCGACGTCGACGCCTCCTGCAAGGAGCTCGACCGGCTCGCCGCCGACGTCGCGGCACGGCTGGCCCCCGATGCCGACGCGGCCGCGACGCTGGCGATGCTCAACCGCGTGCTCTTCGATGAGCTCGGTTTCCACGGCAGCCGCGGCGACTACTACAACCGGTCCAACAGCTACGTCAACGAGGTGCTCGACGACCGCGAGGGCATCCCGATCAGCCTCGCCGTCGTCTATATGGAGTTGGCGCGGCATCTGGGCCTCACGGTGCGCGGCATCGGATTTCCCGGGCACTTCCTCGTGCGGCACGATCCGGCCGGGGGCGAGCCGCGTTACCTCGACGTTTTCGACAGGGCGAGGCCGCTCTCTCGCGACGATCTCGTGCAGCTCATGCGGCGCGGCTCGGACCGGCCGCTCACCGACGCGCACCTGGGCGTCGTGGGCCCGCGGGCGATCCTCGCGCGGATGCTCCGCAACCTGGAGAACCTGGCCGAACGGGATCGTGAGGCGGACGACATGCTCCGCTACCTCGACGCGATCCTCGTCGTCGAGCCCGACTCGGTCCGCGACCGCGTGCTGCGGATGGCGACCGCCCACCGACTCGGCCACCGCGAGACGGCCCTGGCAGACGCCCGCTGGCTCCTGGACCATCAGCCCGAGGACATCGACCTCGACCAGGTCCGCCGGCTCGTGGACGTGCTCGAGCACGACGAAAGGTAGCAGGCCCCCTCGCCGGGCATCGTCGTGCCCGGTTCGATCCCGACGATGTCTCCCGCCGCAACGCCAACGTCGCGTTCGCGCAGGGCTCGATGGTGAGCGGCGTATTCATGCCGAATGAGGGGAGGGGTTGCCCACGCCCCGGGAGCCGGCCTTGGCGGCCAGCGGAGGCAGGATGCCGGAGCGCAGCCGGCACGGAGTGAGCACAGGACACGATGTTCGCAGCGAACGTCCAGCGATGGGGCGTGGGCAGCCCCGGCCCATACCAGTTGACAGTTCCCCGCAAAGCGTCTCGTCGCTTTACTTGCCAACCCGGTACAGCGCCGACTCTGTGCGGATCAGAAACGCCCCGCCGTCGACCGCGTAGGAGGCGAACGTCCGCTCCCCGCCGCCGATCTGGTTGCGGACCACCTCCTCGAATGCCTTGCCGGCCTTCACGACGACCGCCTCGCCCGCCTCGCTCTGGAAGTAGACCAGGCCGCCGGCGTGTGTCGGCGACGCGGAGTAGTTGCCCCCGAGACGCTGCCGCCAGTGCTCGGCGCCGGTGCGGGCGTCGACGCAGGTCGCGATGCCGCTGTCGGAGACGCAGTAGACCTCGTCGCCCACGCAGAGCACTGAAGGGGTGTTGGGCGCGGCACGATCCATCCGCCAGCGGACGTGCGTGTCGGTCACGTTGCCGCTGCCGCCGGGATCGATCGCATGGACGGCGGGCTTGTCGTAGCCCGAGCCGAGGAAGAGCAGGCCCGCGCCGTAGACGGGCCGCGGCACCACCGAGTAGCCGCCCGGATAGTCGACCCGCCAGATCGTTTCGCCGGTCTGCGGGTCGTAGGCGAAGACGGCGTCGCTGCCCGGGCAGACGACCTGCCGGCGGCCGCCGACGGTGATCACGGCCGGAGTCGCGAACGAGAAGCCCTTCTTCGGCGTCGTCTCCCGGTCCTTCTTCCAGCGGATGTCGCCGCTGGCCGCGTCGAGCCCCACGACGTACTGCACGTCGCTGCCGTCGCAGCAGATGACGAGCGTGTCTCCCGCCAGCGCCGGCGATCCGCCGGTGCCGTGCGTCGGCTCGTACTCGAGCTGGCGTTGCCACACGACGTCGCCCTCGAGCGTGGTGCAGGCGGTGCCGTGGGGACCGAAGTGCACGAGGACCCGCTCGCCGTCGACGATCGGCGTCGGGCTCGCGTGGCTGTTCTTTTTGTGCATCCGGACACTGCCGGGCGTCGTGAAGAGCTGCTTGTTCCACCGCATCGCGCCGGTGGCGGCGTCGAGGCAGACCAGCCGCAGCGACACCTCGTCACCCGCCTGTGTCGCCGTCGTGAGATAGACGCGGCCTCGGCTCACGACCGGCGATGACCAGCCGAGCCCCTCGACCGGTGTCTTCCAGGCGACGTTCTCCGTCTCGCTCCAGCGGACGGGCAGGCCGTCGGGCGCGTGCCCGGCGCCCCCCGGCCCGCGGAACTCGGTCCACTCGCCCGCGCGCGCCGCCACTCCCGGTGCGAGCAGCGGCCCGACGACCGACAGCGACCACACAAAGACCTTCGACGTGGTGCGGATGGCCGCGTGCCACCCTGCGGTGCTCGATCGATTTCCCTGCATGACGACCTCCTGGCGAGTGCGACTGCCACCCCGCCCCGACGTGGACGGTTTCCGGCTGCCGTGACCTGCTCCGCACCGTGGCGCACATCATCGCACGACGACGGCCGGCCGACACATTGAACCGTGCGTCGATGGTGCCGTACAGTCGGCGCCGACCGGATGCCTGCCTGCGCCGCGTGACAGGAGTCTCGCGATTCTGCTGTCGTGCGGGGTGCGGGCAGGACCGACCACTGAAGGTGCCATGGCCGCTCCCGGGATCTCCTCCATGCGCCGGACGGCCGTTACGCTCGTCGAGCTCCTGGTCGTGATCGCGATCATCGGCACGCTCGTGGGCCTGCTCCTGCCCGCGGTGCAGTCGGCCCGCGGAAGCCCATGGCCGATCCCGCCAACAGGCGGGCCCGATCCGCGCGGCTGCTGTTCATCCGCTGCCCCACCGACACCTTCACGGACGTGCCCTTCGACGGCACGCTGGTGACCTCGTCGGTGTCGCTGGGCGAGGACTGGGCGCGGGCGCGGCCCGAGCTCGCCCCGGCCGGCGTCAGCCCTGCTTCTTCTGAGCGGGCAACAGCGCGTGCGGCACCACCAGCCGGTTTCGCAGCCGCATCGCCAGCAGCTCGCTCTTCAGCGCCTGCCGACGGACCAGCGTGAGCAGGTTCTTGTTTGCGGCGACCATTCGAACGGCCCTTTCATGGGATACACGAGGACCGCACGACCCCCGTCCTTGAATTACGCAGGACGCGGGGGTTTGTTCACCACCGTGCCGGGCATGCCGGTTTTTCGGCCGGCGACACCGCAGCGGGCGGCATTCAGGGCTGCCTGACCGGCTCCGCCGGCGCGAACCCCAGGCTGGCCATCCACTCGGCGACCCGCGCGGGCCAGTCGCTCACCGGTCGCCCCGGCTGCCGCCGCATGCCGAAGCCGTGGCCCCCCTTGGCGTAGACGTGCAGGTCGGCCGGAATACCGTGCCGCTTGTACTCGAGGTAGAGCATCGCCGCCTCGATCGGGTTCCGGCCGTCGTCGTGGGCCACGACGAAGAACGCCGGCGGGGCGTCGGCCGGCATGGCAAAGCCCTGACGAAACTTCTTCGGATCGTCCTTGTCGAGAAAGCCCCCGCCGTAGACGAAGACGAGGAAGTCGGGCCCCCGCGGGTCGTCGAACTGCGGATCCTGAGAGTAGGTGCGGTCGCCACGGTCCCAGGCGGCGTGGCCGGCGAGGTTGGCGCCGGCGGAGAAGCCGAGGATCCCGACCCGCGCGGGATCGATGTCCCACTCCTCAGCCCGGTGGCGGACGATGCCCAGGGCCCGCTGTGCGTCCTGCACGGGCAGCGTGAAGTGCTCCGGCTCGTCCCGGGTCGGCGTGCGGTACTTCAGCAGCACCGCCGTCACGCCAATCGAGTTGAGCCACTCGCAGACCTGCGTGCCCTCGTGCTGCCACGAGAGAAACATGAAGCCTCCCCCCGGTGCCACGATGACGGCGGGGCTGCCAGGCTGCCCGGACGGAGAGACGGTGATCGTCGGGTCGGTGACGTCGGTGACCCGGTTCGGCTGCGGGCCGCCGAGCGATGCGAAGAGCTTCCCGGTCGCCTCCGACATCGGCCGCATCGCCGAGGGCGGGCCGTCGGGCCAGAGCCTCACGGTGACGGGCTCGGCGCCGGCCGCCCGCATGGCCCCGCCGACCGTGCCCCCGCCGAGGAAGGCCCCGACGACAACGGCGACGACGAACGACGCATGGAATCGCTTCATGATGACCCCTGCTTGCAACGTGGATGCCGCCGGACCGGGCCGGCGGACGGCCGCCGCCCGGCCGCGCACCGGCGTCGGGCGGGAACGCCCCGAACGCAAGAGTATGCTACGGGAGATTGCCTCCGCGGCACCGGCACCACCGTGGCCCGGCCATCCGCGGCCGGCACCGCGGCGTCCGCAGCCCTCCGGCACAGGCCCATGCATCCGCTTCCCAGACCGCGATGGCGTCTTCCGCACGTGTGCCGGGCGTCGCTCGCCGCCGCTGCCGGCCTCGTTCTCGCGCTGGCCGTGACGGGCCAGGCTGACGGCGAGCCGCCCGGCGGCTGCGGGCGGGTGCCGGCGTTCTACGAGGCGCACGAGGCCGCGCGGGACTTCTTCCCCTGCGGGCTCTACGGCGCCGCCGCGGCGCACACGATGCTGGGAATGCCGCCGGCACTCGCCGCCGAGGTGAACCTCGAGCGGTTCTCGCGGTACGGCGTGAACACCGTGCTCTGCAGCCTCGACATTGCCCAGCGTCAGGGCCGGCCGGAGCTCGGGGAGCTCGGTCAACTGCTGTTCGGCACGCTCCTGCCCCGCTACGAGATGAAGGCGTTGCCGAATCTCACCACGCAGGGCTTCCGGTTCAACTCCGAGGCCTTCGCGGGGATGCAGCGGGACACGCCGCCACTGTCGGCCGCGGAGACGGCCACGGTCGAGCGGAAGCTGTCCGGAAAGCTCGCCCTGGCAGCGGACGTCGCCGCGCGCCATCCCGACGCGATCCTCGGGTTCATCACCGACGACGAGCCGCACGTCCTGGCGCCCGCCGCGGCCGCGGCGCAGCTCGTCGAGAAGCACACCGGCATGCTGGCGACGTTCCCCATGCCGACGTTCGACACCGCCGTCCACTTTTCGGAGCGGGTGCAGCCGATCATGGCGGACTGGTACGTGTGCAGCGACGAGTGGCGCGACAGCTGGTGCATCGCGGCGCGCATGCGGTCGATCGCGCGCAGCCAGCCTGGCCGGCTCTTCTGGTTCGTGCCGCTCGCGATCTCCTTTACCGAGGCGCACGAGGCGACGCTGCCGAACCTCATCGATTCGCGGCCCCTGCGGACCGAGCTGCGACTGCAGTGCTGGTCGGCCGTGGCGACGGGCGCCAAGGGGGTCATCTTCTACAACCCCGGTGGCTGGGCCTTCACGTGGGGCGGCAACGAGGACCCGCTGTTCGACGTCATGGGGCGGCCCAACGCGCCGCATCCCCGCCAGGACAACCTCGCAGAGGTGAGGTCCCTGGCGGCCGACTTCACCACGATCGGGCCGGTGCTCCTGCCGGCCTGCCCGATCGCCGACACCGGAATCCGCGTCGACTGCGAGACCGTGCGGTATCCCATGTTCAGCGGCCCCGCCATCGACTGCGGCCTGCTGCGGGACGCCGCGAACGGCCGCGACTTCCTCGTCCCCTGGAACAACGACATCGACCGCGACCGCAGCGGCACGCTGCACCCGCCCGCGGACCTCGTGGCGGGCGGCCGTGCGGTCTACGACCTGCACGACCTCCGACAGGTCGCACTCGGCGGCGACGGCACGCTGCCTGTGTCGCTCCCTCCGGGAGGCGGCCGTGTCTACATGGTCGGCGACGCGGCCTCGTTCGCGGTGGTGCGGGACGACATCCTGCGGCACCGCGTGCGGCCGGAACGGGTGCGGGCAAGCAGGTTGGCCCACCGGCTCCGCGCGAAGACCGGCCCGCAGCCGCCCGACGAGCCCTTCGCGGCCGCGGACGCCGCCATCGCGCGGGCGCGGGAGGCCGAGGGCCGCCGCGAATGGGAGGCCGCCACGGCCGCCTATCGCGACGCAGCCGACGGCCTCGAGGCGCTGGCGGCGCGGCTCCCGACCGCGGCCGTCGAAGCGACGCTCGACCGGGCCGGAGGGATCATTGCCGCCGCGGACGACCTCATGCGCTCGCACGACGCCCGTCTCTACGACATCCCCCCGCTGACCGACACCGTCCGCCTCTCGGATCCGAAGCTGCCGGTGCAGGCCGAGCAGCGGGCGTGGATCGCGCTGGTGAAGCGCTACCTCGAGCTCGAATACCGGCTGTTCAGCGGCGGTGGTGGCAGGGGGGGCGTGGCCGCGATGCAGTCGGCGGCCGACACGCTGGCCCGTGACGCGACCGACTATCGCACCGCGCTGTGGCGAAAGTTCTCCCGCCGGCTGGAGGAGCGCCGCATCCCGCTCCGCGTGGCGCTCATCACCCCCGATCGTGACGGCATCGAGGAGACGCTGGCCTACGCCTGGGCCTACGGCCGCGTCGAGCCCGTCTGGATCGCGCCCGACGAGCGGGGCACGCTGTGCGACACCGAAGGCCGGCCGTTCGTCCCCGACGAGTACGACGTGGTCTGGATCCACCAACTCCGCCACGCGACGCCGCTCCCCGACGCTGCGCCGGTCGACCCGGCAGGCGCGATCATGCCGGTGCTGCTGCAGCCGGCGACGATCGAGGCCCTGCGCGAATACGTCGCACACGGCGGCGGCCTGCTCCTGACCGGCATCGCCGGACTCTACGCGATTCCCCTGGGGCTCGAGCACGAGACACCCGACCGCGTCCGGGAGAACGGGCCGCTGGCGCGGGACCTGGCCGTCGGGCTCGTGCCCGCTCCTGGCGCCGAACGGCATCCGGTGCTGGAGCACGTGCCGCCGGCGGGGCTGCTCACCAACGGCGGACCGCGCGGCCAGGTCGTGGCGACCGAATGCGTGTGGGAGAAGCGGCGGCCCGGAGGCACCGTGCTCGCGCAGGAACTCGACGGCCAGTTCGGCCGCCTCGCCGACGTGGCGACGATCGTGGAGTACGGCCGGGGCTCGGGCAAGGTGCTGGTGATGGGCGGCCTGGGATGCGACCTCACACCCGGCGCGGCCGGCGGCCGAAACAACGTCGGCACCCGCGGCCTGGTCCGCGAGACGCTGGTCGACGCCCTGCGCTACCTGGCCGACGACGCGCGGCACGTGGTGCAGGATGCCGCCGCGACCGACGCCGTGGCGACCGCCGCGGCGCGGTCGCTGGGGAAGCGGGACGCCCGCCCCGAGACCGGGCCGACCTGGATGCAAAACGCCCGGGCGCGCGTGGAGATCTCCATGCCCCAGAGCGGCCCGACCGCCGCCTTCCGCTACCTCCGCTGGGACGCCGGGGCCGGGAAGTGGATCCCGTTCTTCCAGCAGAACGGCATCGACGCCAACATCCGCGACGCGGCGGAGATGAACAGGATCCGCGGAAAGTACAACGCCTACTGGGCGTTCGACGGCGTCACGCCGACCCGCATCGTTCCGTCCGTGACGGACGATTCGGCGTCCCTGAGCTTCCGCCTCGAGCGGCCCGATCTCTGGGTGGAGTACCGGCTCACGCTCGTCAAGGACTCGCCGTTTCTCCTCGTGGCGCAGACCGGCCAGTCGCGGCCCGACATCGTGAGCTCATCCATCATCGTGTTCGATCCGCCGCTGGAGCTGGGCGTGGCCGGCACCTCCGCCGATCCGGCCGAGGTCGTCGAGCACCTGGCCCGCGATCACCGCGACCAGGGGTGGCTACTGCCGATCACCCGCTTCTTCGCCGCCTCCACGCCGGCCGACGGCCGGCTCTGCGCCGTCATCCCGGCGTCGGCGGCACCGTCCCCCCAGGTGATCCTGATGACGCCGGGCATCCGGCAGCTCAGCCAGGTGACGCTGCCGACCTTCTACGTCGGGCACGTCGGCCCCGCGGCCGCCGACGCCGCCGCGATGCAGCGCTGGGTGAACGACCAGTTCGCGCCGCTCGAGCAGTTCCGCATCCCGCCGCCGGGCCGCTGAGCGGCCGGCCACCGCGGCCCGAGGCCGGTTCACTGCGTGGACCGCAGCGTCTCCATCCAGGCCACCACGTCGACGAGTTCCTCGGCCGAGAGCGTCGCGGCCAGATCGGCCGGCATCAGCGACACCGGCTGCTTCACGAGCTGCTCGACGTCGGCGGCGGGCACGGTGACGTCGATCCCGTCGGCGCCGCGGATCACCACCTCCTTGGGCGACTGCGACACGAGCATGCCCGTGATGCTGCGGCCGTCCTCGAGCAGCGCCGTGTGGGTCTCGTAGCTGTGGCTGATCGCCGCCGAGGGCGCGAGCACCGATTCGTAGAGCGCCTCGCGGGAGAGCTTCGCGCCCACGCCGGAGAGGTTCGGACCCACGGACTTGCCTTCGCCGTTGACGACGTGGCACTTCGCGCACGTGCCGGCGCCGGCGAAGAGAGCCTTGCCGCGGTCGGCATTGCCCTGCCGCTTCACGAGCTCGGCGACCGGCGGCAGCTTCTCGCCCCCCTTCCCCTTCGGCATCGGCAGCACCTCGGCCGCCGCCTGCCGCACGTCGGCCCACGGGGTCGACGCGATCGCCACCGCCGCCACCTGGGGCAGCACGCCGCTCAGCCGCCCATCCTTGGCCAGGGCTATGAGCTTCTTCGCCCCCGATTGCGATCGTGCCAACGCCCGCACGGCGGCGGCCCTGATCTCGTCGGTCGTGCCGGAGTCGGCGAGGAGCCCCTCGAGCATGCCCGTCGTTCGACCTGAGCCCCGGATGCCGATGGCGTCGAGCAGTCGCAGCGCCGCGGCCTTGTCGCCCGCGAGCGCCGCCTTGACGCGGTCCTCACCGCCCCCCTCGACGGCGATGCCGGCGGCGGCCGCCGCCACGGCGCCGGCGGCAGACTCCGCAGCGGCGAGCGACACGAGATCGTCCATCCGGTCCTTGAGCCCGAACCGCTGCACGAGCTCGACGAGCTGCCGCGAGCCCTCCGCGTAGTCGGCCGCTTCACCGATCCGTGTGGCGATCACCGGATCCGCGGCATCGCCGGGCTCGAGCCGCAGCACGAGCTCGGGCAGGATCACCCGCAGCTTCTCCTCGGCGCCCATCTGCCCGCGCGGCTCCCGCCGCAGCGTCTCGCGGACCGCCGCGGCCGTCCGGACGCGCTCCTGGAAGTCGAGGGCCCGCAGGAGCGCCAGCGATTCGGCCGTCGTGACGTTCGCATCGGCGATGAGCAGGCATTGCATCGCCGCCGACCTGGCACCGCGGCTCCGCCAGACGATCTCACGGCCGGCGGGATCCTTGGGACCCGACGTCTTCACGAGCCAGCTCTCGAGCCGGCCGTCCCACTGGCCGTCGGCGCCGATGCCCAGCGCCTCGAGCTCCCAGCGGTCGCCGGCCTTGTGCCGCGACGCAAGTTCAGCCCAGGCCCGATTCGCCCGATCTCCTGACACGCCCTTGAGCGCGAGCGCGGCCTCGCGACGGACCGCGGCCGACGGATCGGCGGCGACCTTCTCCACGCAGCCGATGACGTCGCCCTTCGTGAGCCGGCACATCCGCAGGCCGATGATCCGCATGTCCGGGGCGTTGGAGGCCAGCAGCGACTGGACCGTCGCTGCAGCGCGGCCGGGCAGCATCCCGGCGGCCCAGGCCATGCGGGCGGCGTGACGATCGTCATTCGGCTTCGCGAGCTGCTTCTCGAGCGCCGCCGCGGCGGCCTCCGGCTCCTTGGCGAGCCGTTCGAGCGCCGTCGCGCGCGTGCAGTGATTCGGGCTGGCGAGCGCCGCGACGGCCCCGGCCACCGTCGAGAAGTCGGCCTTGGGCACGCTCCACCTCGAGCCCTTGGGCGCGATCCGATAGAGCCGTCCCTTCTCGGTGTCGCCCATGCCGTGGCCGCCGACGCCGGGGTCGTACCAGTCGGCCACGATCACCGAGCCGTCGGGCGCCACGCAGACGTCGCTGGGCCGGAACCACTTGTCGACCGAACCGTCGGCGATCGCCTCCATCGTCGCCCGGTAGCCCGCGCCCTGTGGCTTCACGTGATAGGCCCGCACCACGTTCGGACCCGCGTCGGCATGGAGCAGGCTGCCGCGGAACCGCTCCGGCAAAAGCGTGCCCTCGTAGACGCAGATGCCGCAGGGGGAGCCGCCGCCGGTGAGCAGCAGGTTGGGCACAACGCCGGGATCGTTCTGGTGCCAGTGCTGCAGCGGCACCTCGGCCTCGAGATTGGTCCGCGGCACCTTCCAGCCGGCGCCGGTCAGCTCGTCGACGTAGCCGAAGTTGCCATGCTCCATCACATAGTTGATCCGCACCCCCTTGTTGCCGTCGTCGTCGTTGTCGCTCTGCCAGAGCGTGCCGAAGGCATCGACGGCCACCTCGTAGTTGTTGCGGAAGTTGTGGCCGAGCACTTCGAAGTCGGAGCCGTCGGGCTGGCAGCGGAACACCATGCCCTGCCGGTAGGGCGTGCCGGAGTCGTCGACGACGTTGCCGAACCGGTCCTTGACCGGGTTACCGTCCTTGTCGTGCACCGCCTTGCCGGTGTTGCCGAAGTTGAAGTACCAGCGGCCGTCGGGACCGACGACGAAGGCGTGCACGGAGTGGTCGTGCTGCTGCTGGCCCGTCTTCGTGAAGAGCGTCTCCTTGCGATCGGCCTTCAGATCGCCGTCGTCGTCGTGGAAGACGAAGACGTCGGGGGCACAGGAGACGATCACCTTGCGGCCCGGCCCCTCGCCGATCACGCAGACGCCGAGCGCAGAATCGATGTCGCGGCCCTGATGAAACACCGTCTGCGTGTCGGCCCTGCCGTCGCCGTCGGTGTCCTCGAGCACGAGGATCCGGTCGCCCTCGGGCCGGGTCTCCTTCTTGCCGCGGTAGTTGACCACCTCGCACACCCACACCCGTCCGCGGGCGTCGACGTCGATGTCGGAGGGGCTCGAGAGGAGCGGCTCGGCCGCGAAGAGCGTGGCCGAGAGGTCGTCGGGCGTCTTGAGTTCCGTGACGATCGGCTCTGCAGCGGCCACCGGCGTCGCCCCGGCCATGCCGATCAGGCAGGCACCCGCCAACCACCATCCCCACCCGGTGCGCGATCGACGGTTTTCGTGAGCCATGGGACGCTGCTCCTGCTCTGTAGTGACGTGTCGGACGCCACGCTGCGCCGACGAAACAGAGTATCCCCGACGGTCGGCGGAGCCACAAACGGCGGCACCGCTCGGCCGCAGCGGCGACGGCGGATGCTTGCGGCTGCGGCGAGCCCGGCGGTATCTTCGACTCGACCCCTGCATCCCACGGCCGTGCATCCCGCGGCCCGCTTTCCGCTTCATCCCTGCATCATTCCCCCGAGGACTCCGCCATGTCCGGCACGGTCACCGCGTCGTTTCTCACCCGTACGGCAGCCCTGCTCCTCGCCGCGACCGCCGCCTCGGCGCCGCTGTTCGCCCGCGCCGAGGCTCCGCCGACCGAGCCCGCGGGCATGCAGCAGCTCTTCGACGGCAAGGACCTCGACGGCTGGGATGGCGATCCGCAGCTCTGGAGCGTCCGCGACGGCGTGATCCACGGCGAGACGACGCCCGAGAACGTCGCGCAGGGCAACACGTTCCTGATCTGGAAGGGGGGCGAGATCGGCGACTTCGACCTGCGGCTCTCCTTCCGCTGCAATGCCGTCAACAACTCGGGCATCCAGTACCGCTCCAAGCACATCACCGACGACTCCGCCAAGAACAAGTGGGTGGTCCGCGGCTACCAGCACGAGATCCGCAACGAGGAGACGTTCCCCAACGTCTCCGGCTTCATCTACGACGAGGGGGGCACGCGGCAGCGGATCTGCCAGGTCGGCGAGCAGGCCACCTGGGAAGACGAGGCCGGCAAGAAGGTGACGGCGACGCTCATCGACCAGGAGGGATTCAAGGACCTCATGAAGGTCAACGACTGGAACGACGTCGTGATCCGCGCCGAAGGCAACCGGATCCGCCACTATCTGAATGGCCGGCTGATCCTCGACTTCACCGACAACGACTCGAAGCGGGCCCTCTCGAAGGGCGTGCTGGCCCTGCAGCTCCACGCCGGCAAGCCGATGTGGGCGGAGTATCGCACCATCCGGCTGAAGGCGCTCGAACCCTCCGCCGGCAAGTGACCGACGGCCCGGCATCCACGGTGCCCACCGACGACGCAGCCACGAAGCTCCGCGGTCTGCTCCGGGCCGCCCGGCTGCGCTGTCCGCGGTGCGGCATCGGCCCGCTCTTCCGCGGTGCATTCCGCATGCACGAGGCCTGCCCGCACTGCGGCTTCTCCTACACGCGGGAGCCGGGCTTCTATCTCGGGTCGATCTATCTCAACTACGGCGCGACGGTCATCCTCACGGGCGGCCTCTACGCGCTCGTCGTCCTGGTGCTGGGGCTCTCCAACGAGACGGCGCTGGCCACCTGCCTCGCCGCCGCGGTGCTCTTTCCCATCCTCTTCTTCCGGCATGCCAGAAGCTTCCTGCTCGCGCTCGATAGTTCGGTCAATCAGGATCAGGCGCGGCAGGCGGAGGACGCGGCCGCCGACGCCACCCCGGCCAGCGGCCTCACCCGCCGCAAGCTCGCCTCGCTCGCCTCCGATGACGGCCGCGCGGGCTGCGTGATGGGGGTGGCCCTCGCGATCATCCTGCTCTTCGGACTCGGGATGGCGGCCGTCACGCTGCTCTTCATGGGGGATGGCGGCGGGAATGCCCCCTTCGAATGACTGGATAGCGGCGGCGTGCTACGCTCTCGGTCCGTCGATTCCTGAGCCACGATTCACTGCGGCCCATCGGCTGCTCGTGCAGGATCTTCACTCGACCAGGTTCTCCTCGACCAGGTTCTCCAGGGGGTGCTTCATGCGTGCTTCATTCCGTGCCACAGTCTGCCTGCCACTGCTCGCCGCAGTCGCGACCCTTTCCCCCCGCCTCGACGCCGCCGACGCCGGCGCCGACCTGCTGCCCACCGTCGGATCGATCGAGCGGCTCGACCCGAGGTTCGACGCGCTCGTACCCAAGGATGCAAAGATCGAGGTGCTCGCGAGCGGCTTCGAATGGGCCGAGGGTCCGGTCTGGGTGCGGGATGACAAGGGCGGCCTCCCCGCGGGCTCGCTGCTCTTCAGCGACATCCCCCACAACCGCGTCAACCGCTGGAACGCCGGCGAGGGCCTGAGCATCTTCATGCAGCCGGCCGGCTTCACCGGCCCCTCCGCCTACGGCAACGAGCGCGGCTCCAACGGTCTCACGACCGACCGCCAGGGCCGGCTCATCTCCTGCGAGCACGGCGACCGCCGCGTCAGCCGGCTCGAGCCGCAGGGGGGCAAGCGGACGCTCGCCGACTCCTGGCAAGGCAAGCGGTTCAACAGCCCCAACGACGCTGCGGTGCACTCCTCAGGCGCCATCTACTTCACCGATCCGCCCTACGGCCTGCCCAAGGGGGCCGACGACCCGCGTCGAGAGATCGACTTCTGCGGCGTCTACAGGATCGGTGTCGACGGCGGTGTCACGCTCCTGTGCAAGACGATGACCCGTCCTAACGGCATCGCCTTCTCCCCCGACGAGAAGAAGCTCTACGTGGCGCAGTCCGATCCGGACGCTCCCATCTGGAAGATATTCAACGTACAGGCTGACGGCACGCTCGACGAGGGCCGTACCTTCTTCGACGCGACGACGCTGGCGAAGACCCGCACGGGCCTGCCCGACGGCCTGAAGGTCGACGTGGCCGGGAACGTCTTTGCGACGGGGCCTGGCGGCGTGCTCGTGCTCTCGGCCGACGGCAAGCATCTGGGAACATTCCTCACGGGCCAAAAGACAGCCAACTGCGGCTTCGGCGAGGACGGCCAGACGCTCTTCATGACGGCCGATTCGCTCCTGTGCCGCGCACGACTGGCCACCAGAGGCTGGTAACAACGCTGCTTGCCGTGTACACGCCGGGCTCGGCCTTCCGGGCCGACCCGGCTTGGCGAGCGCAGCTCGCTGGTGCTTACCCGGGCATCCAGCCCTAGTATCTCGCGGTTCCGCCACGTGGGAT
>JBILVO010000211.1:0-4823 GCA_044370415.1 Pirellulales bacterium | reverse complement strand
TACAACACGCCCTCGCGGAGTTATGGCGGCGGCACCGTGACGGCGGGCGGGTTCGTCGGCGGCGCCGTCAGCCAGGGCGGCTCATACCGCTCGAGCCCGCAGGCCTTCCGCCGCTGGCGACGCTAGCAGACTGCGAAACACGCCTGCCGCAGCCAGGATGCGACGACTGTCGACCACGTGGACAAAGGTCATGGATGACGTTGTCCACGGACAGCTCGCGGGCACGCGGCGTCTCAGCCCTGCCGCGGCGGGTCGTCCTGGTAGATGCGGTATTTCTTGGTGACGATGGCGCCGCCGCGCTCCAGCGTCCGCTTGGAGAGGTGGTTGCTCTCGAGCACCCAGGAGAACTCCGCCTCCTCCATGCCCCAGTCGAGCACCGGCTGCACGAGCGCCGCGGTGAGCACCAGCCCCACGCCCCAGGCCTGGTATTCCGGCACCACGTTCGTGCTGATGGCCCGCATCCGCTTGATGCCCTTCTTGTTCCAAAGCAGCTTGATGAAGCCGAAGGGGAAGAGCCGGCCGTTGATCGCCTTGATCCGCGGGTTGTAGTCGAGCAGGCAGAAGACGCTGCCGATCGGCTTGCCGTCGACCTCGGCCACGAGCGCGAGCTCCGGCACGATCAGGTGCTTGAGGCTCGCCGCCATGTGCTTCACCTCGGACGACGTGAGCGGCACGAAGCCCCAGGTGCCGCCCAGGCTCGAGTTGTAGATGTTGAGAAACATCCGCACTTCCTCGTCGAAGCGGCTGCGGTCGAGCGGGCGGACCTTCACACCGAACCGTTCCTTCACCCCCTGCACCATCGTGCCGAGCTTGGAGTCGAGCGAGGCGAGCATCGACGTCTTGCCCCAGAACGCGTAGAGATCCTCGACCTTGACGAAGCCGTTGGCCTCGACGAGCCCCGCATACCAGGGCCGGTTGTGCGTCATCATGAAGAACGGTGGCGTGTCGAAGCCCTCGATGAGCAGCCCGCACTCGTAGTTGAGCGAGGGGTTCACCGGGCCGCGGATCGACTGCATCCCCTGGGCGTGCAGCCACTCGCGGGCGGCGCCGAAGAGGCCGCGGGCCGCCTCGGCGTCGTCGTCGCACTCGAAGAAGCCGAAGAAGCCGCGCTGCTCCTTGTAACGGTCGATGTGGCCGGCGTTGACGATCGCCGTGATGCGGCCCACGTCGCGGCCCCCGCGCACGGCCAGGAACGACCGGCTCTTCGACCGCTCGTAGAAGGGATGCGGCCGAAAGCCCAGCAACTCCTCCTGCGACATGACCAGCGGCGGCATCCAGCAGGGGTCGTCGCGATAGATCCGCCAGGGCAGCCGGACGAACCGCTTCTGCTCGGAGCGGGTGTCCACGGGTCGAATGGTCAATTCCGCCACGGCAGGCTCCCTACCCGGACCGCGGCCGCTCCGGCGGCCCGCACAACCGCCGGAACCCCTTTTTACGCAGGGACTTCCGGCATGGCGAGCATCTTCGGCCCAACCTGCCGGTTCGTCAACGCCGGCAGCGGCAGGCTGCCCCGCAAGTCCGCACCCACTTTTTCCGATGTAGGATTCCAGCCGGAAAAGGATGACGTCTCGTCACGGACGACCCGACCGCTCCGGCACACCACCGCAGCGTTCGCAGGAGGTTCGTCGATGATTTCGTCGTCTGCCGTCGCCGCACCTCACGCCACCGATGGGGAGTGCCTGGTGACGGGCGCCACGGGATTGGTCGGCAACAACGTTGTGCGCATGCTCCTGCAGCGCGGCAGGCGGGTGCGGGTGCTCGTGCGGCCCGACGGCTCCTCAGCCGGCAGACCCCTGGCGGGCCTCCAGGTCGAAGCGGTGCCGGCGGAACTGCTCGACGAGTCGGGCATGCGGCGGGCCCTCGACGGCGCCGCCAGCGTCGTCCACTCGGCGGCCATGGTCCACGTCGGCTGGCGGCATCTCGACCAGATGCGACGCGTCAACGTCGAGGGCACCAGGATCGTCGCCCGGGCGGCCCGACTGGCCGGAGCGCGGATGATCCACGTGTCGAGCGTGGACGCGCTCGGGCTGCGGCCCGACGGCGTTTCGGCCGACGAGGAGACGCTGCCGGGCGGCATGCTCGAATGCCCCTACGTGGTGACGAAGCGCGAGGCGGAGCGGGTGGTGCTCGATGAGGTGGAGCGGGGGCTCGACGCCGTGATCGTCAATCCCGTCTACATGATCGGGCCGTGGGACTGGAAGCCCTCCAGTGGCCGCATGCTGCTCGAGGTGGGGGCGGGCCGCGGCACGTTCGCGCCGCCCGGGTCGAACGATTTCGTCGACGTCCGCGACGTCGCCCAGGGCATCCTGGCGGCGCTCGCCCGCGGCCGGTCCGGCCGCCGTTACATCCTCGGCGGCGAGCCCCTCTCCTACCTCGACGCCTGGCGGATCTTCGCCCGCCTGTCGGGCCGCATGCAGCCGCTGGGAGTGGCGCCCAAGCCGCTGGTCCACGTGGCCGGCTGGTGCGGCGACGTCGCCGGGTTGTTCCTCAGCCGTGAGCTGCCGGTGAATTCCGCGGCCACGGGGATGTCGATGCTGCCCCACAACTTCTCCTGCGCCCGCGCCGAGGCCGAGCTCGGCTACACGCGGCGGCCCTTCGACGCGGCCGCGCAGGATGCCTGGGAATGGTTCATCGACCACGGCTACGCGCGGGCCCCGAAGCCGCGGACCGTGCTGGCGCGGTAATCCGGATGGCGCGGTAATCCGGATGGCGCGCTAAACCGGCCGGGAACGCTGCTACCATGGCGGGATCGGTTTCCGGTTCCCCCGGCCGCGGCCCCGCCGCGGGCACCCCATGCCGCACATTCTCGTCGTCGAGGACGAAGAGCACCTGGCGATCGGCATCAAGTACAACCTCGAGGCCGAGGGCTTCGACGTGACCGTGGCCGGCGACGGGCAGGCGGCACTGGCGGCTGTCACCGCGGCCGGCGAGCGCCAGCCGGACGATGCGTCGCGGGCCGCGACGCCGGTCGACCTGGTCGTGCTCGACCTGATGCTGCCGGGCATGAGCGGCTACGACGTCTGCGAGGCGATCCGCCGGCAGGGCAGCGACGTGCCGGTGGTGATGCTCACCGCGCGGACGCTCGTCGAGGACCGGATCCGCGGCTTCGACGCCGGCACCGACGTCTACCTCCAGAAGCCGTTCGACCTCGACGAGCTGATGTCGATCGTCCGCAACCTGCTCGCCCGGCGGAGCCGCGCCGCCCGCCCGCCTGCGGCCGCGGAGACCGCCGGCCCGGCCAAGCCGCCGGCGGTCTACCGGTTCGGCAACGCCGAGGTGAACTTCGACACCTGGGAGGCCCGCAGCGGCGATCGGCCCGTCCGCCTCACGAACCTCGAGATGAAGCTGCTGCGGTATCTCGTCGAGCACGAGGGCACCGTCACGTCGCGGAGCGACCTGCTCCGGAGGGTGTGGGGCATGGCCCGCGTCCCCGCCACGCGCACGGTCGACACCTTCATGCTCAACCTGCGGAAGTACTTCGAGGCCGACCCGTCCCGCCCCGTGCACTTCCTCTCCGTCCGCGGCATGGGCTACCGGTTCGTGCGGGACCGCGCCGCGTCAGCGGCCGAGAAGCCGGGCGGCGGCGAGGGCGGGGTCCGGGCTGCGAAGCAGTGACTCGCCCACGAGCATCGCGCCGATGCCGGCCCGCTCCAGCCGCTCCACGTCGGCCCGGGTGCGGATGCCGCTCTCCGCGACGACCACGCAGTGATCCGGCACGCGGTCGCGGAGCCGCAGCACGTGGTCGAGGTCGGTCGTCATCGTGTGCAGGTCGCGGTTGTTGATGCCGACGAGCGTGGCCCCGAGGTCGAGCACGCGGTCGAGGTTCGCGGCGTCGTGCAGCTCCACGAGCGGCGTCATGCCGAGGTCGAGGATCTCGCGGTAGAGGCTGCGCAGCTGGCAGTCGTCGAGGCACTCGGCGATCAGGAGCACCGCGTCGGCGCCGTGCACGCGGGCCTCGACCACCTGATACGGATCGACGACGAACTCCTTGCGGAGCGCCGGCAGTGGCACGGCGGCCCGGGCGGCCCGCAGGTCGTCGAGGCTGCCGCCGAACCCCTCCCGGTCGGTGAGGATCGAGAGGGCCGACGCACCCGCCGTCGCATAGCCGCGGACGATCTCCTCCACGGTCGCTCCCGGCCGGATCTCGCCGGCGGAGGGGCTGCTCCGCTTGAACTCGGCGATCAGCTTCATCGGCCCGGGGGCCGAGACCGCCGCGAAGAAATCCCGCACGGGCGCCGCCACGGACAACTGCGTGGAGAGCGTCGCGGCGTCACAGTGCCGCTTCGCCGCCGCGACCTCATCGCGCTTCCGGGCCACGATCGTGTCGAGCAGCGTCGGCATGGGGGGCGGGTGCACTGTGCGGAAACGCGGACGGAGCGAAGCAGAGAGTCTAGCTCCCATGGGGACCGACAAGTAGCTGTCGCTGCGAAGCTCGCCGCGCTGGCGGCGACCACGCCTGACATGAAGCCCAATCGCCACGGTTCGGGGTCGTCCACGCCCCGTCGCCGGACGTTCGCTGCGGCCCTCCAGGCCTCCGCTCACTCGAAGCTGACTGCGCTTCGCCATCCTGGCTGCGCTTGTCAGCTCACGCCGGCTCTCGGGGCATGGACGACCCCTCACGGATGCAGCGATGCATCTCTTGAGACCGCGTCTTAGACCGCGTCGCATGGATCCGACGCCAGCACCAGCGGGCGGAGCCCGCCAAGAAAAAATGGCAGGATGCCATGTTTTTCGTGAAGCCGTTAGCGACGCCAGAACCAGCGACCGGGAGGTCGCCAAGCGACTGGCTTCGCGGCGGGCATCCGCCCGCCAAGGGCCCGGAG
>JBILVO010000094.1:0-15829 GCA_044370415.1 Pirellulales bacterium | reverse complement strand
GAAGGACTGTCACCTTTGCTCGCGGAGTCGAAGCAGGCGGAGCACGACGCGTGGGTCGAACTGTGCCTGTCGCTCTTCGAGTCGAACGAATTCCTGCACGAGATGTGATCGGCCCGTTTCGAACCAACGTTCCAGCGTTCCAGAATTCCAGATTTTCGGAGGATCCCATGCGATACGCCACCTCGCTCCCGCGCCGCCAGTGGCTCCGGCAGACCTGCTGCGGCTTCGGCGGCCTGGCACTGGCCGACCTGCTGATGGCGGATGTGGCGCGGGCGGCGGCGTCGCCCGAGGTGGCGCGGATCGCGGGAGCGGCGGCGCGGGCGAAGCGGGTGATTTTCCTGTTCATGGCGGGCGGCCCCTCGCAGCCCGACCTCTTCGACCCGAAGGAGCTATTGCGCCGCAAACACGGTGAGCCGATCGCCCCACCCGTCGATCCGACGCTCGAGACGGTCGGTACCGACAAGTTCCTCGCGCTCGCTCCCATAGCGCCCGTTCGTCCGCGTGGCCAGTCAGGCATGATGATCTCCGATCACATGCCGCACCTGGCCGAGATCGCCGACGACCTCTGCCTGCTCAAGGCCGTGCACGCCGACAACAACCAGCACGCGCCGGCCACGCTGCAGTTCCACACCGGCACCCAGACGGAGGTGCGGCCGTCGATGGGCGCCTGGATCGACTACGGTCTCGGCACGGAAAACCACGACCTGCCCGGCTTCGTGACGATCCATCCCGACGCCGACGTGCGGACCTACGGCTCGGCCTTCCTGCCGGCCAGGCACCAGGGCACGAAGCTGGTCGTGCCGACCAACCCCGGCCAGTCGCCGATCGACAACCTCCGCGATCCGGCCGGCCGGCCGGCGGTGCAGCGGGCGCGGCTCGACTTCGTGCAACGGATGAACCGGCGGCTGCTCGACCAGCAGCAGGCCGACGCATCGATGCAGGGGATGATCGAGTCGATGGAGCTGGCGTTCCGGATGCAGACGCAGGCGCCCGAGTTCGTCGATCTCTCCCGCGAGACGCAGGCCACGCTCGACCTCTATGGCGTGGGTGACAAGGACGCCGACAAGAATGCCCGCGCGTGCCTGCTCGCACGGCGGCTCTCGGAGGCGGGCGTGCGGTTCGTGCAGGTGTCGATGGGCGGCTGGGACCACCACGGCAACATCCGCGAGAACCTGCCCAAGAGCTGCCGCGAAACCGATCGGCCGGTGGCCGCGCTCGTGAAGGATCTGAAGGCCCGCGGCCTGCTCGACGACACGCTGGTGATCTGGTCGGGCGAGTTCGGCCGCACCCCCTGGAGCCAGGATCTCTCCGGCACAGCACCGATCGACAAGCACGGCCGCGAGCACCAGCCAGAGAGCTTCTGCAGCTGGATGGCGGGGGGCGGCGTGCGGCCGGGCTTCACCTACGGCGAGACCGACGACTTCGGCTACCAGGGCGTGGCGGGCCGCGTGCACCTGCACGACCTGCACGCCACGATCCTCCACCAGCTCGGCGTCGAGCACACGAAGCTCACCTGGCGGCACGCGGGCCGCGACTTTCGGCTCACCGACGTGTATGGCACCGTCGTCAAGGAGATCCTCGCGTGAGCCCCGCGTAGAGGGCCATCGACGGCATGGAGCGTGGGCTGCAGATGGCACGCCGGTCGCCGGCCGCATGCGGTTCACGGGATCCCGTCCATCCCCTGCGGGGTGGCCGACGGATCCCAAGAAAAAGGGACTGGCGACGGGACAGTGTGAGATCGGCCCCCCGGTCGGCACATTGCCTGCGTTCCGCCAGTTCCGGACCCGGGTCACATGACCATTCCCTCCTCCGACATCGACGCCCTGCTCGACCGGATCGCCGGCGGAGAGACGGATTTGTATCTGCTCGTGGTGCGGCGATACGAACTGCCGCTGCGGAGCTACCTGGCGGGGCAGCTCTACGACGTGGCGGAGGCGGACGATCTCGCGCAGGAGGTCTTCATTGCGGCCTGGCGTGATCTCGCCAGCTTCCGGCGCGGCGAGGACTTCGGCGCGTGGCTGCGCGGCATCGCCAGGCACCGCCTGCTCGCGCACTTCCGCGCCCGGCAACGGCGCGCCAGCGCGGTGCAGCGATTCCAGGAGGATGTCGTCCGCGTCGCCGAGCGCGAACTCGAATCGTCAGCCCGCGATGACGTGGGCCGCATCGAACGGCTGCTGCACTGCATCTCGGAGCTTCCCGAGAAGCTTCGCCGCGTGGTGCGGGCGGGGCTCGACGGCACGCGGCCCGCGGCTCTCGCCGAAGAGCTGCGCACGACGGTGGCCGCCATCTACCAGCTCCACTATCGTGCGAATCAACTGCTCCGCACCTGCATGCAAGGCGAGGCCCGGTCATGACTTCAGACATCGAGATGTTTCTCCAGTCCTGGACGGGTGGCGGACAGGTGCCCGAGGCCGAACGTGAGCGGCTCGTCCAACGGCTCGAGGTCGACGCGGCGTTCCGCGAGGAATGCGTCGCCGAGATGCGGATGCTCGGCATGCTCAAGGCGGTGCAGTCGCCGCCGCCACGATGGCTCGACCTCAACGACATGCTCGGGCTCTCGGGCACCGCGGCCGACGCGGCCGACGCCGCCGATTTCCCGCGGGCCGTGATGGACCACGTGTCTGGCCGCCCGCCCGCCGCCCGCCGCATTCCCGGCCTGGTTCGCCGGCCGCTCGCCGCCGCCGCGATCGGCATCGTCGTGGGCATACTCTGCACGTCGGCGGTGCTCGGGTTCGTGGCGCGTCCCGCGGGCCGGGCGACGACGCTGATCCGGGACGGGTTCGAGGAGCCGCCGGCACCGGCAGTCACGGGCGTGCCCGTCGCGCCCGGACTGTGGAGCGGCGACTACTCCGAGGTGGTCGGCGGGTGGCAGGGCGTGAAGCCCGCGAGTGGCACGGCGATGCTGCGGTTCCTGCGGTCTGATCACGATGGCAGCACGGGGCCGCGGCCGCGGCGCAGTGGCGACGTCATGCGGGTGGTGGACGTGAGTCGGCTGTCGCACTCCATCGACCGCGGCGTGGTGTTGGTGTCCCTGTCGGCGCTCTTCAACGCCACCGACTTCCCGGTGGACGCGCGTTACGACGGCGCGGTGACGATCTACGCCCTCGGCGCGGACCTGGAGCTCGATGGTGCCAACGAGGACGTCGTGCATCAGGAGGCACTCGCCATGTCGAACGGTGACGTGAAGTGCCTGGACCGCGACCCCGCCACCTGGCAGCCGGCCTCAGCGCGGCTTTTCCTGCCGCCGGACACGAGACTCTTGCTCGTGAAGGTGACGGTCCGGCGGATGCCTGTCGGCAGGAGTGGCCTCGACGCGCTGCCGGAGAAGGTGAGCTTCACCGGGCACTTCGTCGACGACGTGCAGGCCTCGCTGGTCATCACCGAGCCGACAGCAGCTCCACGGACAAGAGCCGCGCCATGAGACACTCGCCCGCGCCTCGTCCGATGAACACAGGCTTCACCTCCCGGACACACCTGCTCTTTGGGCCGGTGCTTGGCCTGCTCGTCGTCGCGGTCGCCGTGCGGGCGGGTGCCGCGCCGAAGCGGCCGGGCGTCGATCCGCTCGACCTTCCCGAGCCGGCGCAGCGCACGGTGAAATACTTCGGCGACATCCACCCGGTGCTCGCGGAGAAGTGCGTGTCGTGCCACGGACCCGAGAAGCAGCATGGGGGTCTGCGGCTCGATTCTCGGGAGATGGCGCTCGCGGGGGGCGAGTCCTACGGCCCGGCGATCGTGCCGGGCAAGGCCGCCGAAAGCCCGCTGTTGCTCTTCATGGCGCACCTCGAGCCGGGCATGGAGATGCCGCCGCGCAAGGAGGGCCGGCTGGCGGAGGTCACTCTTTCGCTCGTGCGGGCCTGGATCGATCAGGGCGCGGAATGGCCGGCGACGACAGGCGCCGCCGCGACGCTCGGCAACCAGGAGCTGTTTTTCCAGAAGGCCGCCACGCACTGGTCGTTTCAGCCGGTCACCAAGGCGGATACGGCAGCGCTCGCGCATGGCGCGGCGACGATCGACCGGCTCGTCGACTCGACGCGGCGGGAGAAGGGACTCCCCGGTTCGCCGCGGGCGGACGCGGCCACGCTGCTCAAGCGGCTGCATTTCGATCTCACCGGCCTGCCGCCCGCACCTGAGGAGATGGACCGGTTCGCGGCCGACTTCGCCAGGGACGCCGACGCGGCGGTCACGGCGAAGGTCGACGAGCTCTTGGCCTCGCCGCACTTCGGCGAGCGCTGGGGCCGCTACTGGCTGGACATCGCCCGCTATGCCGATGCACAGGATTTTTTTCCCACTCAGGACCTCCGCTATCCTTTCGCGTGGACCTACCGGGATTACGTGATCGCCGCGTTCAACGCGGACAAGCCCTACGATCAGTTCATCCGCGAGCAGCTCGCGGCCGACCTCTTGGGCCTGCCGGCGGATGATCCGACGCTGGCGGCCCTGGGCCTGATGACGGTGGGGCCGCGGTTTCTCCGCAAGACGGACGAGCAGATCAACGACCGCATCGATGTGGTGACCCGTGGCCTGATGGGGCTCACCGTCGCCTGCGCCCGCTGCCACGACCACAAGTTCGACCCGATCCCCACGGCCGATTTCTACGCGCTTTACGGCGTCTTCCAGAGTTCGGTGATTCCCGACCCGCTGCCGGTGATCGCGCCGCCGCACATCAAGGCGGACCCAACGCTCCGCGCCGAGTACGAGGAGGCCCGTGGGAAGGTGCGAGCGTCCATCGACGCACTCAACGCACGGGAGCGGACCAAGGCGGTCGCCGCGGCCATGGCCGCACCGGAAGCCTATTTTCAAGCGCTGGCCGAGGTGCGGGCCGGCAAGAAGTCGGTCGGTGCGATCCTCAACACGACCAAGCTCTCCCCGGTCGCACTGCAGTCGCTCGAAGCGCAGAGGGCGGCCGTGAAGAAGGCCGCGGCCGACCAGAAGGACGGCGTACTCGCTCCGCTCGCGAAGCTCATGGCGGAGGCTCCGGCGCGACAGCCGCAATTGCTCGAGGCGATGCTCGAGTCGGGCAGTACGCCGGGCACGGACACGGCGATCCATCCGCTCGTGCTCGAGGTGCTGCGGGAGAAGAAGCCGGCCACCGAGGAGGCGGTCGTGCGGGCCTGCGGTGGCATCCTCGCCGCCGCCACTGCCGAGCCGGACGACGCCGCCAAGAGGCAGGTGCGTGAGGCCTTCACGGCCGGCGGCGGCCTGCTCGATTTTTCCATCGCCGACGTGGAGAAGGCCGCCGCCACGAGCCTCGACGCCCGGAAGGAATACGAAAAGGCGTATGCCGACCTCGCCGAGCTCGAAAACACGCACCGCGGGGCGCCAGTGCGGGCCATGGTGCTCGAGGACGTGGACAAGCCGGTGAAGCCCGTGGTCTTCGTCCGGGGCGACGCGAAGAATCGCGGCGATGCGGTGGACCGCCGCTTCCTCGAGGTGCTCGATCCGCGGAAAACGCCGTTCTCCGCCACGCAGAGCGGCCGCAGGGAACTCGCCGAGCACATCGCCAGTCCGGCGAATCCGCTCACGCCGCGCGTCTGGGCCAATCAGGTCTGGCGGCACCTGCTGGGCAGGCCGCTGGTGCGGACGACGGGCGACTTCGGCCTGCAATCCGAGCCGCCCACGCATCCGCAGCTGCTCGACTGGCTCGCCTCGGCGCTCGTGCAGCGGGGCTGGTCCACGAAGCAGCTCGTGCGCGACATCGTGACGAGCGCCACCTACCAGCAGGCGAGCGCCGACCGCCCCGACGGGATGGAGAAGGACCCGGATAACACCTGGCTCTGGCGCGCCCATCGCCGCCGGCTCGACCTCGAGGCGATGCGCGACGCCATGCTCGTCGTGAGCGGGCGGTTCGATCCCGCCATGGGCGGCCGCGCCGTGCCGCTGTCCACCGCGCCGTTCACGGGCCGCCGCACGATCTACGGGTTCGTGGCCCGCGTGCAGCTGGACCCGATGTTCAGCACCTTCGACTTTCCCTCGCCCGACATGGCGAGCACGGAACGGGCGCAGACCAGCGTGCCGCAACAGGCTCTGTTCGCGCTCAACGACGCCTTCATCATCGAGCAGGCCCGTGCGCTCGCCGCGCGCGCGCACGACGAGGCCACGGGTGTCGAGACCGGCAAGGATGCCGCCGTCATCCGCGCGATGTACCGCCGCGTCTTTCAGCGGCCGCCCTCGCCCGAGGAAGAGTCGCTGGCCCGTCGGCTCATGGCGGATGCGGTCGCCGCGCCCGGCGACATCCCGGTGGGCACGTGGCAAAACGGCTTTGGCAGCGCCGATCCCGCGGTGCCTCGCGAGAAGGCGTTCTCACCGCTGCCCCACTTCGATCCCCAGGCGAAGCGCTACCAGGGTGCCGCCACCTTCCCGGATCGGGAGCATGGGTTCGTCTCCGTCTCCGCCGGTGGCGGGCACCCGGGCGACGGCATCGCCATGGCTGCGGTCCGTCGGTGGACCGCGCCGGTTGACGGCGAGGTGGCGATCAGTGGTGAGATCAGCATCGGCGCCACGGGCAGTGGCGACGGCGTCCGAGCGCGGGTCATCTCGTCCCGGGCCGGCCAGCTCGGCGAATGGATCGTGGACCGTTCGAACGGTGTCTCCGCCAGCACGCTGGTCCCAAAGGTGCAGGTCGTCGCCGGCGACATCCTCGATTTCACGGTGGACTGCCGCGAGACGACCACCAGCGACGGCTTTCGCTGGGCTCCGGTGCTGCGGTCGCTCCAGATGCCCGAACAGGCCTCCGGGTCCGCAAAGACGGTCTGGGATGCCCAGGCCGACTTCGTCGCCCCGCCGCCGCCCCGGCTCACCCCCCGCGAACAGATGGCCCAGGCCCTCCTCATGACCAACGAGTTCATGTTCGTGGACTGAAGCCCCGCGATTCCCGCCGCATCTCATTCCCTTTTCCCACCATTCCATGAACCCGCACCCCATCTCCCGCCGCGACGCCCTCAACCGCTCGGGCCTCGGTCTCGGCAGCCTCGCGCTCGCCGGGCTGCTGCACGATCTGGGTCTCACGAGCGCACGCGCGGACAGCGTCTCCTCGCTGTCGCCGCGGCGGCCGCAGTTCGCGGCGAAGGCCACGCGCATCATCCACCTTTTCATGAACGGTGGTCCGTCGCAGATGGACACCTTCGATCCGAAGCCGAAGCTGGTCGAGCTCCACGGCAAGCGGCTGCCCGCGCTCGGCGACGTGAGCGACGACTCCAAACGGCGGCTCGCCGGGCCAGCCCTCGGCTCGAAATTCAAGTTTCAGAAACACGGTCAGAGCGGCATCGAGATCAGCGAGCTCTTTCCGCGGGTGGCGAAGCATGCCGACGAACTCTGCGTGGTGCGGTCCATGTTCACCGATCTACCCGCCCACGAGCTCGCGCTCGGCATGATGAACAGCGGCAATCTGATCCTGCCCCGTCCCAGCGTCGGCGCCTGGACGCTCTATGGCCTCGGCACGGAAAACCAGAGCCTGCCGGGCTTCGTCGTCATGTGTCCGGGCGGCCTGCCCGTGAGCGGCACGGCGAACTGGCGGAGCGCCTTCCTCCCTGGCATCTACCAGGGCACGCACGTCGACACGAAGGAGTCGCGGCCCGACCGGCTCATCGCCAACCTGCGAAACGACGCCATCCTGCCCGACCATCAGCGGCAGCAGCTCGGCTACGTCCAGAAGCTCAACCATTTGCATCGGCAGACCCGCGGCGGTGATCCGCAGCTCGAGGCCCGCATCCAGTCGCTCGAGCTGGCGTTCCGCATGCAGACGGAGGCCACCGACGCCTTCGACGTGACGAGCGAGCCGCAGCACGTCCGTGACGCCTACGGCGACACGCTGCAGGGCCGGCAGATGCTCATGGCCCGTCGGCTCGCCGAACGCGGCGTGCGGTACGTGCAGGTCTGGCACGGCGCCGGCCAGCCGTGGGACAGCCACTTCACCATCGAGAAGTCGCATGCGCGGCTGGCCGCCGAGTGCGACCAGCCCATCGCGGCGCTGCTGCAGGACCTCAAGGACCGCGGCATGCTCGCCGACACGCTCGTCATCTGGGGGGGCGAGTTCGGCCGCACGCCGGCCGCCCAGGGCCCGATCGACGACAAGGTCGGTCGCGATCACCACAACGACGGCTTCACGATCTGGATGGCCGGCGGCGGCGTGAAAGCGGGGCACGTCCACGGCGCGACCGACGACGTCGGCCTGAGCGTGGCCGAAGGCAAGGTGCACGTTCACGATCTGCACGCCACCATCCTCCACCTGCTTGGCTTCGACCATGAAGCCCTCACCTACCGCCACGCCGGCCGCGACTTCCGTCTCACGGACGTCTACGGCGAGGTGGTGAAGGAGATCCTCGCGTGACGCGATGTTGCATCTTCAGCAGCGGGCGTCACGCCTTCGATGTCGCGTGCGGCACACGGCTGACAGATGCCCCGGGAAGGTGCCTTGTCAGAGGAGTTCAACGACGATGAAACACGCCCGCGCACTCGTCACCGTCCTGCTGATGGTGCCGATGCACGCATCGCACGCCGGCGAGGACGGGCCCGGTGGGTATGCGATGATCGCCTCGAGCGACGACGACGGGGAGACCTGGCAGGGCAGCCTGTTGCTCGACAAGCGGCATTGCAGCTATCCCGATGGCATCCAGTCGCCCGATGGCCGTATCCACGTCGTCTACGACCAGGAGCGACACAACGGCCGGATCCTCATGGCGTCCGTTCGCGAGGACGACGTGCGGGCCGGGAAGCTCGTCAGCAAGGACGCCGCGCTCAAGACCCTCGTCTATGCCGCCGCCAGCATGTCGCGCTGAGGCGCAGCCGCGGCGCCAGTAACCAAGGAAACACCGTGACTGCCACCGCGGGACAGAACCCGTGAAGCAAACGCTCTTCCCAATCATGAAACGCACCCTCCCTCTCCTGGCTGTCTTGCTCTTTGCATCGCGAGCCGCACTGCAGGCCTCCGAGCCGCATCTCTTCGACATCACGGCTTATGGTGCCAAGAGCGACGGCCAGACGATCAACACCTCCGCGATCCAGAAAGCGGTCGACGCCTGCCATGCGGCCGGTGGAGGCACGGTTCTCGTGCCCAAAGGGGTCTTTGTCTCCGGTTCGTTGCGACTCAAGAGCAGGGTCACGTTGAAGGTCGCGAAGGACGCCATCCTTCGCGGAAGCCCGAACATCGCGGATTACACAGTTGACACTGCGGAACTGCACTGGGGCGCATTCTGGAAATTTGCCGCCAGCCAGTGGAGGCAGTGCCTGATTTACGCGGAGAATGCGGAAGAGATCGGCGTCGAGGGGCCAGGGACGATCGACGGCCAGGGGGGCAGCGAGCGCAAGGTGTTCCCGAACGCGAATGACCCGCGCCGCCCCATGCTGGTGCGGCTGGTGGGTTGCCGGAAGGTATCCGTCCGCGATGTGATGCTGCTCGATCCAGCAGCGTTCACCACGTTCTTCGTGCGCAGCGAAGACATCCACATTGAGCACGTCACGATCCGCAGCCGGAATTCCCCGAATGGCGATGGCCTCGACTTCGACGGGTGCAAGCGGGTCCGCATCAAGGACTGCGACATCGATTCCGGCGATGACGGCATCGGCCCGAAAGTCTTCCACCCCGACTGGCCGAACGAGGATTTCGAGATCAGCGGCTGCCGCATCACCTCCCGCTGGCACGCCATCCGCGTCGGCGCGGAATCCATCGCACCCATCCGGCGGCTGACCATGCGCGACTGCGTCTTCACGCAGTGCCAGGGAGGCATCAAGATCGAGGCGAGCGAGGGCGCGCTTTTCGATGACGTGTCATTCTCTGGCATCGAGATGAAGCAGGTGTGCCAGCCCATCATGGTCCTGGCTTCCCGGTTTGCCTTCAGCGCCCACAACACGTCTGCGCGCCCCCCGGCGGGACGGATTCGGAATGTGCGGTTCGCGGATATCCGTGCGGTCGCGGGTGTGGGTGACAACGTCGGCTTGAAGAGCGAGACGGGTACGGAGGATCCGTTCAAGCGGCTGTGCTCGGCGGTCGTTTCGCGCCCGGGGATGCACATCGAGGATGTGGTCTTTTCGAACATCGACCTCACGTTTCCCGGCGGCGGCACGGCGGAGCAGGCGTCGCGCTTGGATGTAGGCGAGCTGCTGGAGTCATCCAACTACATGAAGTGGGCCACGCCCTTCGACGGCGAAGTGCCCGCCTCGGCGCTCTATCTGCGACACGTCAGAGGCGTGCGGCTGGAGAATGTGCGGCTGACCGTGGAGAAACCGGATGCCCGCGCCTTCATCGCCGGGGACGATATCGAAGGACTGACACTGCAAGGCGTCGCAGCGCGCGCCCCCGGACCGGTGCCCGGCCTTGCGAAACTCGCCGACGCCAGGAATGTGACCGAAAAGGATTGCCGCGTGGACTGCGGCGCGCCCGTGCCGGTGCTCGTCACACCGGCGGCAGATGAACTCAGCCGCCTCGCTGAGCTGCGCACGCGCTCCGCTGCACTCGACCAAGAAATCCAGCAGAAGGCCGACGAAGCCGATGCCGGGAAGCGAGCCGCGGCAAGGACTCGCTGACCATGTTTTCAACTTCTCCAGAGCTGACACAGCTGCTGCGTCGTGGAGCCAACGAGTGTGCCTTCGCCTCGGAGATCGCCGCGACGCTCACGGCGCTCAGCCTCTGGAGTGGCTCCGAAACCAACGCAGTCGAGAACCGCTCGCAATGAGCCGTGGCATCACACCAGAGACAGCCCCCCATGAAACACCCTCTCACCTCGACGACGAATCACACCGCAACGGGAGAAGCCATGACCGAAACCACACAAGGCGCAGACCGCACGCGACAGCCGGGATCACCGAACCCGGTCAACCGCCGGCACTTTCTCCAGAGCGGCGCCGTCATCGGCAGCCTGGCCGGAGTCGCCGGAACCACGGTGGCGGCGGACGACGCGGGGAAGGACGCGTCCCGGACACCGCTGAACCAGCCACTCGGCCAGGACTATGTTGTGGTCACCCAGGTGCCGGATGAGAGCCACTTCATCCACGATCCGGCCATGAACATCCTGCCGAACGGGCACCTCATCGTGGCTGCGCCGGTCTGGGGGCGGAAAAAGAAAACCCGCGCCATCTATGTCTCGCGCAGCAAGGATGGCGGGAAGACGTGGACCAAGGTCTGCGAGAAGCCGTGGTCCGAGGCCACACTCTACGTGCATGCAGGCCGGCTCTACATGTTCACCCAGATCGAGATCTTCAAGGGCGTCTGGGTCAGCGCCAGCGATGACGAAGGCACGAGCTGGACCGAACCGGTCGAGGTGATCAAGGCAGATCCTGCGCGCAAACATTGGAACATTCAGCTTGGCATGGTGGTTCAGGACGGGTGGCTCTACTGGGGCAATGGCCGCGCCTGGGATGACATGGGAGTGGTGGCCTGCGAACTGAAGAAAGGGCTGCTCAATCCCGAGGCGTGGATCGCGTCCGAGGCGGTGGTGATGCCGATACCGCAGGAGATCATGTCAGGCACCTTTACCGATGGTTCGGGCATGCGCTGCCTCGAAGGCAATGTCGTCAACGTGGGGGGCAGGCTGCTCGTCATCGCCCGTGCGGTGATCAACCGTTACGGCACGGCGAACATGGCCGCCGTATTCGACGTGACGCGGGAGGGCCGCACGCTCGCGCTCACGTTCAGGCAGCTCTATCCTGTGCCCGGCGGTCAATGCAAGTTCCACATCCTCCGGGATGAACGTTCGAGGCTTTTCTGGATGGCCTCGAACTATCCCACGAACTCGCTGGGTCTGTATCGCGATCCTGAGCTCAAGCTGCCACCGGGCAAGCCCGAGTGGCAATCCCTGCGCGAGGATCGCCGGCTGCTGATGCTCTCCTACAGCCTGGATGCCCTGAACTGGATCCCCGCCTGCTGCATCGCGAAGGCGGAGAAGATGACTCAGTCCTTCATGTATCCCTCGATGGTGATCGACGGCGACGACATCGCCCTGCTGTCGCGCACGGGCCGCGACTCGGGCGATTACCACGACGCCGACCTGGCGACGTTCCACCGCGTGCGCGACTTCCGCCCCCTGGCGATGGACATCCGCCCGAAACTCTGACAAACGCGAGAACAACCGTTATGAAACCCTCCCTCATTTCAACCATGAAAACGAGCCTCGCCCTCCTTGCCGCTCTGCTGCACGCGTCGGTCTTCACCGGTCCCACATCGCAGGAGTGAACACATGCCCGCAGGACACGGGTTCATTGCCGATCCCAGTCGCCGCGCGTTTCTCCGCAGTTCCGCGGGAGTGCTCGCCGGCTCGACCGGGTTCGTGGGGCTCGCCCGGGCCGAGACGCTGTATGGCGTCGACACGCCCGACCTGCGAAGCCGCGCCGAGGTCGAGGCCGTGATCGGCAAGACCCCGACACCCGCGGCGGATGCGGGCCTCCGGCCGCTCACCGTGCTCCTGGCGGGGGGCACGAAAGATCACCTGCCCAAGACCCATTCCCACGACGTTCTGCCGAAACGCTGGCAGGTGCTGCTCGGCGGGGCCGGCCCCGGCGACGACACGACAACGAACATGTATCGCCCCCAGAACGACGCCGACGGCGCGGCGATCGCCGCAGGTTCGCCACGGGTCACGGCCCTGAGCACCCTGGACTGGCCGACGGACGACCAGTTTGCCGCGGCTGATGTCATCCTGCTTTACCAGAATCCGCAGTGCTGGAAGGATGCGAAACACCTCCGACAGATCGAGGCCTTCCTGGATCGCGGCGGCGGCCTCGTGCTGTCGCACTACGTGCTCTGGCATGCATCCGCGGCGCTCGCGGACCTGCTCGGTCTCGCCAAGGGCAACGACAGCCGTTACAAGCACAAGGTCGTCACACTGGAAGTGCCCGAGTCGCGCCATCCGATCATGCACGGGCTGCCGGCCACGTTCACCATCGCCGACGAGTGCTTCTGGAACTTGCAGGGCGACCGCGGCAAGGTGACCGCGCTTGCCACGTCCGACGAGTCCGTGGGCGAGTCCGTGAGCGCCGAGCCGGTCATCTGGGCGTGCGAACGCGGAAAAGGCCGGGTGGTGGCCTCGACGCTGGGCCACTTCGATTGGACCTTCGACGACCCGTTCTTTCGCACCATTCTGCTGCGCGGAATGGCCTGGGCCGCGGGTGAGCCACCAGTCCGTTTCGATCATCTCGTCCTCCGTGGCATCCCGCTGAAAGAGTGAGCGATGCCATCGCCCCGCATGTTCGTCGTCGCGGTCCTTGTCGCGCTTCTTTCTTGTCTGCGAACGGTGAGTTCACGGGCTATGGCCTTTTCGCCCCGCTCGAGCTGCAGAAGGAGAGCCCCGCAAGCAATGAAGACATTTCTTCTATTCCTCGGCGCCCTGCTGCTGGCATCGCCCGGAGCGTATGCCGTCGAGCCGCCGCGGACCTTCTGCAACCCGCTGTCGATCCCCAACTACCCAGTCGGATTTCTCTCCCGCACGGTGACACGCGGCGAGCCCGATCCGCGCGAGGGATGGATTCTCGGGTGTCGCGAGCAGTTCCGCGAGCTGGCCGATCCCGTGGTGCTGTGGCACGACGGCAAATGGTTTCTCTACCCGTCCGGCGACATGGCGTGGGTCAGCGCCGACCAGGGTGCCACCTGGCAGCACCATCCGCTCAACGTCCGCGAGATCGGCTACCCGCCCACGATCGTCCGGCACCGCGGCCGGTTCCTGCTCGGCAACAATTCGCCTACGCTCTATGCGTCGGCGTCGCCGCTGGGCCCATTCGAGAAGATCGGCGACCTGAAGCTCGCGACCGGCGGCGCGGTGCCGCCGCTGTGGGGCAAGATGCTCTTCTCAGACGACGATGGGCGGCTGTTCCTCTACTTCGGTGTCTCGGAAAAGGCCGGCATCTGGGGGGTGGAGCTCGACGCCTCCGATCCGACCACGCCGCTCGGGCAGCCGGTCCGCCTGGTCTCGTTCAACCCGCGCGAGCGGCCGTGGGAGGCCCTTGGAGAGTGGAATCAAGATCCGACCAAGGGCTGGCTCGAGACCGCTTGGATGCTCAATCGCAACGGCAGGTACTACCTCACCTACTCCGCCGCTGGCACAGAATACCGCACGTACGCGCTCGGCTGTTGCGTGGGCGACGCTCCGCTCGGCCCGTTCAAGCATCAGCGGCAGAACCCCGTCCTGCGCACGACGGAGGGGCCGCTCACCGGCACGGCCTCGGGCAGCATCGTGGAGGGCCCGGGCGGCGGCCTCTGGGCCTTCTACACGATCCGTGCGGGAGTCGTGCACAAGTTCGAGCGGCGCATCGGCATGGACCGCGCCGAGATCGACGCGAACGGCGACCTCGTCGTGCACGGCGCGACCTCCGTGCCCCAGTGGCTGCCCGGCACGACGCCTGCGGGCGCGGCGACGGCCGACACTGGCTGGCTGCCGATCAACGGCCTTGTGCACACGCTCGGGTCGACGACCGCGCCAAATCTGCCGGGCCGTCTCGCCGTGGACGACGAGCTACGCACGTGGTGGCAGCCGGCCGAGGGCGATCCGCAGCCGACGCTCACGAGCACGTTCCGCGCCCCCGCCACGATCCGCGCCGTGCGGATCGTCTGGCGCGACGTCGGCCTCGACACGCTCAGCGGCGTCGTTCCCGGCCCGTTCCGCTACCGCGTCGAGATCGAGATCGCCGCGGACCGGTGGACGACGGTTGTCGACTGTGGCGAGAGCGTCGATGATCTGCTCGTTGACTACCGGGAATGCACGCCCACTAGCGGCGGCCGTGCGCGGCTGGTCGTCCTCGGCTGGCCAAAGGGCATCACGCCCGGCGTGGCGGAGTTCACGCTGTTTGGAAACACTCTCGTTCCCGGTGAGGAACCGATCCAACCATGAAGTCATCCATCATCGTCCTGGCCGCCCTCCTGTTCGTTCCGCTGGCCGCGATTCACGCCGCCGACAAGGAGCCAGCCACCGTCAAGGTCACGCAGGAACTGCTCAACTCGATCCACGTCACGCCAAAGCTGATTCACGACTCCTTCCCCGCGTACGCCGAAAAGTATCTGCCGTTCGCCATGGCGGCGAGCATGGAGGCGACGAGCAAGGGCCGGCTCTGGACCTGCTGGGCCGGTGGGCAGGACGGGCCAAACGCGTATCTGCTGGCAAGCTACAGCGACGACCAGGGCAGGTCGTGGCGCGACCCGGTGTTCGTCATCGACCCGCAGGCCCACGGCCTGAAGATGGGCACGCGGCTCGGGTCGTTCTGGTGCGACCCGCAGGGCCGGCTCTGGCTCTTCTTCCATCAGTCGTGCGGGATGTTCGACGGCAGCTGCAGCAACTGGTTCGTACGGTGCGACGATCCCGACGCCGAAAAGCCCGTGTGGAGCGAGCCGGTGTACGTCGGCTTCGGGGCGTCGCTCAACAAGCCGATCGTGCGCACGAACGGCGAGTGGATCCTGCCCGTCTCACTCTGGGAACGGTGGCACATCGACAAGCCCTTCGCCGACTTTTACCATGAACTCGACGGTGTCCGCGGGGCGAACGTCTTCGTCTCCGACGACGAAGGGGCGAGCTGGCGACATCGGGGCGGCATCATCTTCAAGCACAGCTGCTTCAACGAGCACTCGGTCGTCGAAAAGAAAGACGGCTCGCTCTGGATGCTCTCCCGCTGCATGAAGGAGACGGCCCACAGCCTCTCCACCGACGGCGGCACGACGTGGCAGCCGCAGACGACGTTCTTTCCGCACGTCAACAGCAAGGCGGTGTTCCGCCGGCTGAAGTCGGGCGGCATCCTGCTCGTCCGGCACGGGCAGGACATGACGCGGGCGACCAACGATCGTCGGGAGCTCACCGCGTTTCTTTCATCCGACGACGGCCGCACCTGGTCAGGCGGCCTGCTGCTCGACGAGCGGCCC
>JBILVO010000093.1:0-15972 GCA_044370415.1 Pirellulales bacterium | reverse complement strand
CTCGTTTCCTGCGACCCGCCGGCGGTCAGGGATTGCATCCTGCGCAGCCTCGCAGCCGCTGCCGCCGCGACGTGACCCCGAGTTGAGCCGATGCCGGATACACGTTCCCGTGGATCATAAAAGCGAACTTCCGCACAGCAGCGAGGAGCTGTCGCGGATGTATCAGACACGTTTCCAGTCGCAGTCCGAATACCGCAGGGGTGTGTAACGCATACTCGTGGACGGACTGTTTCGCCGTTGGATCCGTCCCACGGACCGCGTCATTGACCTCGGGGCCGGCCACGGTGAATTCATCAACGCGGTGGAGGCGGCCGAGAAATGGGCCATCGACCTCAATCCAGACTGCGCAGGCAGTCTGCAGCCGGGCATCACGCACGTGCACCAAAGCTGCGCCGATCGATGGCCCTTCGCCGATGGCTCGATCGACGTGGTGTTCACGAGCAATTTTTTTGAACATCTGCCCAACAAGGAACTGGTGCGCAAAACGTGCGACGAGGCGTTTCGTACCCTGCGGTCCGGGGGAAGCCTGATCGCGATGGGGCCCAACATCCGTCTGTTGCCGGGCGACTACTGGGACTTCTGGGATCATTACCTGCCCCTCACCGAACGATCGCTGGCGGAGCTGGGGCGGCTGTGCGGGTTCGAAACGGCGTACATCAATGCCGCCACGTTGCCCTATTCCATGAGTCAGGGCTTCAGGCCCCCGCTGTGGTGCCTCAAGCTGTATCTTCGGCTGCCGCTGCTGTGGCGGTTCTTCGGCAAGCAGTTCCTCGTCGTGCTGAGGAAGCCGTAGCCACGCGTCGGCAGGCGACGCGACCGGCGCGGTTCTCGGGCGGGGCGGCCGGCTACTGCGACTCGAACTGCTCGCGGCTGGCGACCGGCATGCGGAGCGAGATCCGCCGGCCGCCGCGGAACACGTCGAGCGTGACCGTGCGGTCGGTGGGCGTGGTGCTGACGACGCTCACGAGGTGGTCGTCGTCGTCGATCGGCGTGCCGTCGATCTCTAGGATGACGTCGTCGGTCTGAATCCCCGCGACGTCGGCCGGCGAGCCCTTCGTGACGCCCGCGACGTGGGCTCCCACTGGCCGCACCATGCCGAGGCGGTGGGCGGTCTTCTGGCTGAACGACTTGTCGAGCGAGACGCCCAGATAGGCCCGCGCCACCGAGCCCTTCTCGACGAGCTGCCGCGTCACGAACATCACCATCGAGATGGGGATCGCGAAGCCGATCCCCTCGCTGCCGCCGGAATTGCTGGCGATCGCGGTGTTGAGCCCCACCACCTCTCCCCGGAGGTTGACCAGCGGCCCGCCGCTGTTGCCGGGGTTGATGGCGGCGTCGGTCTGAATGAAGTCCTGGAACTTCACGCCCCCCTCGCCGAGCTCGAGGTCCCGGCGGCCCTTGGCCGACACGATGCCGAGCGTGACGGAGTGCGACAGGCCGAAGGGGCTGCCGATGGCGAGCACGGTGTCGCCGATCTGCACGGCGTCGCGATCGGCGAGCCGCGCCGTCTCGACGTCGGGCTCGTCGATCTCCATCACTGCGATGTCGGTGCCGGGATCCGACCAGAGCCGGATCGGGCGGATCTCGCGGCCGTCGTCGAGCCGGATCGCGATGTTGTCGAGCTCCGCCCTGTTGACCACGTGGCGGTTTGTGATCACCACGGTGCGTCCCGCCACCTGCGTGATCACCCCCGAGCCGGCCTCCTCCTCGTTGGCCTTGCCGTTCTTCGGCCGGAGGGCGGGCTTGCGGGCGTCGATGTGGACGACGGTCGGCCGCAGGAGCTTGGTCAGCCGGCGGAGCTGGGCTCCCTGCCGTTCGAGGAGCTCGGCGTCACGGGACACCTGCTCATAGAGCTCGTCCCGCTCGTCCGCCGAGAGCCGGGCCGACCGCATGGGGTCGACCCGCCCGCCGCTGCCCGCGGCGGATCGCTCCACGGGAGCCAGCCGCACGGGCGGCTCATCCGCCCCGGCGGGCCGCGGCCACAGGGACGCCGACGTCGCGATCACGGCCAGCAGGGCTGCACAGGCTCGGGTGGCAGTGGCGGTCATCGGCATTTCGCTCCGCGGGGGTCGACGGTGCATCGGCAACCGACGCGGGTCAGCATAACGCAATCACAGGCGACCGTGAGCAGCCCACGGAGCCAGCAGGCCGCCGCCGCATGCGGCGACCGGTCCACGCGGAAAAAGGGCACGGAGGCCTTTTTCCTCGGACAGGGAGGAGGCCGTGCCACCGATGGACCGCCGCAGGACGCGGCGCTTGCCGGTGGTGGAAAACCTTGGCTTTTCCACCACCGAGCCCACGCGGAAAAAGGGCACGGAGGCCTTTTTCCTCGTACAGCTAGTAGTCGAGATCGCCGCTGACCGGCTCCTCGGCCCGCTCGTCACGCTCCTCGCCGCGTGACATGCCCGCGGAACCGGAACGTTCGACGTCCCGCTGGCACTCGATGCACATGGTGGCGTAGGGCAGGGCGTTGAGCCGCGCCATCGGGATTTTCCCGCCGCACACCTCGCAGGAGCCGTACTTGCCGGCCCGCATCCGCTCCAGCGCGTTCTCGATATTGGCCAGTTCCCGGCTCTCCACCTCGGCCAGCTGTGAGCTGATCTCGTCCTGTGTCGAGTCGTAGGCCGCGTCGATCACGTCGCCGGGCGACTCGCTCCGCAGCTCCCTGAGAAGGGAAAGGTCGCCCGCCAGCGCACTCCGCAGGGCGTCGCGGCGCCGGATGAGGATCGCCCGCAGGTTCAGCAAAGAATCTTTACGTGCCATGGTACTGCTCCCCGCCCGGTGTTCACGGCCGTACTAAGGCCATCCAAGACCGGGTCGCAACCAATACTACGGGTCGCCTACGGAGTTGGTTCAGTCTCTCTTTCCCACCTTCCCACATCAGCGTCTGATCGGCAGGAAAGCCTGGCAAAATGCAGCCAAAATCGACCCTGACAATTGGAGCGACCCGGAGGTCGATTGCCGGCATGTCCCGGGCCGCAAGGTCTGACACCGTCGCCCCGGTGGGGCGGTCCGGAGTGGGGCGGTTCCATCCCGGGGTGGTCAGGCGGGCTCCGACAGCTCCCCCCAGGCCGCGACGACGTCGTCCCGGCCGGTCAGCGTGCCGCCGATCGCCAGCCGCAGGGCGAGCCGGCCGGCGACCCGGGCCGGGCTGAGAAACACCCTTCCCCGGGCGTTCACACGGTCCAGCAGGGCCGCCGTTGGCCCATCGCCCGCCCGCAGGGCGAAGCAGACGAGGCTCAGGGACGGGGGCGTCACCAGTTCGAACCGCGGGTCGGCGGCCAGCCAGCCGGCGAACTCGCCCGCCCAGCGGACGTGCTCCCGGATCCGGCGGCGCAGTTCCTCGGCGCCGATCATCCGCAGCGTCATCCAAAGCTTCAGCGCGCGGAACCGCCGGCCGAGCGGCACCTGCCAGTCGCGGTAGTCGATGACGGCGCCGGACTCGCTGGCGGCGTTCCGCAGGTAGTGGGGCTGCGTCGAGAGCGCCCGCACGAGCGGTCCACGGTCCGCCACCCACAGCGCGTGGCAGTCGAAGTTCACGAGCATCCACTTGTGCGGATTGAACCCCCAGCTGTCGGCCCGGTCGGCGCCGGCCACGAGCGGCCCGCGCAGCTCGGGGCAGAGGGCGGCGGCCCCGGCCCAGGCGGCGTCGACGTGCAGCCAGGCGCGGTTCCGGCCGGCCACGTCGGCCAGCTGCGGCACGGGATCGACGCCGCCACAGGCCGTGGTTCCGACCGTGGCCGCGACGAAGAAGGGCACGAGCCCGGCCCGCACGTCGGCCTCCATGGCCGCGGCGAGCGCCGTGGGGTCCATTGCCTCCGCGGCGTCGGTCGGAATCCGCCGGAGCCGGTCGCGGCCGATGCCGGCGATGCCCAGCCCCTTCTCGACGCTCGAGTGTGTCGCGGTGCTGGCGTAGGCGACGAGCGCCCGAGGATCGGGGCGGATGTCGGGCTGCGGCCGCTGGGTGGCGTGCGGAAACCCTGTGGCCCGCTCCCGGGCGGCGACGAGCGCGCAGAGCACGCCGCTCGACGCGGAGTCTTGGATCACGCCGCCCCCCGCGCCGCTGCTGGCGAAGCGGTCTGGAAGGCCGAGCAGTTCGCGGAGCCAGTCGAGCACGAGCGTCTCGAGCTCCGTGCAGGCGGGCGAGGTGGCCCAGAGCATCCCCTGCACGCCGAGCCCCGCCGAGAGGAGCTCGCCGAGGATCGACGGGCCGCTCGTGCTCGCCGGGAAGTAGCCGAAGAAGCCGGGGTGCTGCCAGTGGGTGAGGCCGGGAAGGATGACGCGGTCGAGGTCGGCCAGTACCGCCTCGAGCGGCTCGGGCGATTCGGGCGCGTGCGTCGGCAGCTGCGACCGCACCCAGCCGGGATCGGCCTGCGACTGCACGGGCCGGGCTGCGACCGAGCTCCAGTAGTCGGCGATCCAGTCGACGACCGCCCGGGCCTCGTGGCGGAACCGCTCGGGGTCGAACGCGGCGGGCTCGTGCGGCATGCGGTCACTCACCGTGCAGCGTCAGCACGAGCCGGCGGCCGCCGCCGCGGTCGCGGTGCTCGCAGAGATAGATGCCCTGCCAGGTGCCGAGGCACAGCCGGCCGTCGCCGACCGGCACGCTCACGGAGCTGCCTAGCATCGACGCCTTCACGTGGGCCGGCATGTCGTCGGGCCCCTCCATCGTGTGCACGTAGGGAAAATCCTCGCGGGCGATCTCGTTGAAGGCCATCTCGAGGTCCCGCGGCACGTCGGGGTCGGCGTTCTCGTTGATCGTGAGGCTCGCCGACGTGTGCTGGATGAAGACGTGCAGCAGGCCCACCCGCAGACCGCGGAGCTCGGGCACCGCCGCCTCGATCTCCGCGGTGACGAGGTGGAACCCACGGCGCCGGGGGGCGAGCCGGATCTCCCGTCGCAGCCATGCCATGAAGGATCGCCCTCGTGTGCGGAAGCGTCTACCGCTCCGCCGCTGAGAAACACCAGACGGCGCCGTCGTCGGAGGCGATCACGACGAGTCCCGCCGCGATCGCGGGCCCGGCCGAGAAGCCGCCGCCGGCGTCGAACTCCCAGGCGGGCTCGCCCGTCGCGGCGTCGAGGGCCGCGATCCGTCCTGCCGCGTCACCGACGACCGCCAGGAGCCGGCCAGCGGCGGTCCGCGCGGCCGCGGGGGAGCCGTCGACCCGGCCCCGGAACGGCCGCCGCCACACCCGCGAGCCGTCGGCCAGGGAAAGCGCCTCGACGGCCTTGCCTCGCGATCCCACGATCACGACCCCGTCGCCGACCGCGGCGCTCGAGCGGTAGGACTGGCCGTTGGCCGCTGTCTGTGCCCGCCAGGCCACCTCGGCCTTCGAGAAATCGATGGCGAAGAACACACCCCCTTCGGTGCCGAAGTAGACGCGGTCGCCGAACGCCGCCGGCGTCGTGCCGGTGGGGCCGTCGATCGGCACGGCGGCACGCTCCATGCCCGTGGCGGCGTCGATCACGTGCAGCTTGCCGTCGCAGCCGGCGAGGAACACCCGGTCGCCCTCCGCCGTCCGGGCCACGGTCGGTCCACAGCGGATCTGGTCGGCGATCGAATGCTTCCAGAGCACCGCACCGTCGGCGAGGTTGAGGCAGGAGAGCGAGGCGTCCTGCGAGCCGACGAGCACGCGGCCGCCACCCTCGCCGTGCAGGATGGTAGGACCGCCCGAGATCTCGCCCGTCGTCTCGTACGTCCAAGCGACGGTGCCGGCAGCGCGGTCGAACGCCCGCACGAAGCCCGTGTCGTCGCCGACCACGACCAGCGGCACCGCGGGATCGGTCGACACCGCAGCGGGCGAGGGGAACCCCGCGTCCTTGGCCTTGTACGACCACTGCGTCGTGCCGTCGGCGGCCGCGAGCGCGTGGAACGTGCCGTCGAGGTCGCCGACGTAGATGACGCCGTCGGCGATCACCGGCGTGGCGCCGAAGGCGGTCTTCTCGAACGATCGTCGCCACCGCTCGGCGAGCGGCAGCTGCAACGGGGTCGCCGACACGCCCGTCCCGGCGGCACAGCCGCGGGCGAGCGGCCAAGCGTCGGCCGGGGCCGACGCAGGGAAGGCATCGGAGGCTGTCGATGCTGGTGCCGGGGGCACGGCGTCGGCACCGGCCGCGGGCCGCGCTGCGAACGGCGATGTCGCGACGACAGCCATCATCCCGACGACCGTGACGGGCAGGAACGCCGACGCGACGAGGCGGATCATCGGGCGGCCTCGTAGAGGCGGGCGAGCTCCTGCGAGTCGACCGGGCGCGGATTGAAGCCGCCGGTCCACTGTGGTGCCGCGGCGGCGGCGAGCGCCGGGATGTCGGGCCGGTCGATGCCGAGGCCGGCGAGCGACGTCGCCAGCCCGGCCCGCCCCACGAGCTCCTCGAGCCAGTCTGCGATGCGGTTGGCGGCGTCGCCGGGGCCGACGTCCGCTCCGAGGTCGGCCGCCAGCTCGGCGTAGCGTTCGGCGCAGGCGGGGGCGTTGAAGCGGACGACGTGCGGCAGCATGAGGCCGACCGCTTGGCCGTGGACGACGTCATGGGCCGCCGTGAGCGGGTTGGCCAGCGCGTGGGCGGCGCCGAGCATGGCGTTTTCGATCGCCAGGCCGGCCCACGCCGCACCGAGCTGCACGGCCTCGCGGGCGGCCACGTCGTCACCGGCGGCGAAGACGCGGGGGAGATTGTGCGTGAGCAGCCGCCAGGACTCACGGGAGAAGATCCGCGAGGCGGGTGTCGCGGCGCGGCTCACGTGGCTCTCGAGCGCGTGCGACACCGCGTCGATGCCGGTGAGTGCCGCCACTCGTGGCGGCTGCGTGAGCGTGAGCGTGACATCGAGGATCGCGACGCGGAAGGCCGCCCGCGGGTCGCCGCAGGCCATCTTCATGCCGGTGTCGGCGTCGGTGATCAGGGCGAACGACTGGGTCTCGCTGCCGGTGCCGGCGGTCGTGGGCACGGCGATCGACGGGAGCATCGGGCCGGTCGCCTTGCCACGACCGTGGTAGTCGTGCATCCGGCCGCCGCAGGAGAGGAGGAAGTTGATCCCCTTGGCGCAGTCCATCGAGCTGCCGCCGCCGAGGCCGACGACCAGGTCGGGGCGGAACCCGCGGGCGACGGCCGTGCCCGCGTCGACCTGGGCGGTGGTGGGGTTCTCGCCGAACCCGGAGAACACCGCCGCGGCCAGGCCCGCCTGCTCGAGCGCCGCGACCGCCCGCGCCGTGTGGCCGGCGCGGACCACGCCCGGATCGCTCGTGACCAGCACCCGGCTCGTCCCGAGCTCACGGGCGAGCTCGCCCAGCCGGTCCACGGCTCCCGCGCCGACCACCAGACGGGTCGGCGAGCGGAATTCGAAGCCGGCGGATGCGTGATGCGTCACGGTGCTGCCGCGGCCTTTCAGGAGACTGCGGCCGCCGTCTCCGCCGGCACCTGCAGGGCCCGCGACCGGTAGAGGAAGTCGATGATGTTGCCCTCGTGGGGCTGCAGCCAGTCGAGCTTCGTCGTGGGGATGGGGCCGAGGTTGAGCCGGTCGATCGAAGTGCAGTCGACGAGCGCCTCCTGGAACGCCGGATCCTCAGTGAGCGCCGTGCAGACGAGCGTCGGCCCGATCTTGGCGAGCATCTGCGGCTGCGGGCATTCGACGACGCTGACGAACGGAAACATGTATTCGGCCTTCGCGATGTCGGGCTCCGGCGAGGTGCAGTGGGCGACCACGGGACGGAGCCAGCCGCACCGCTCGCCCTCGACGAAGCGGTCGCCATGGGATGCGGTCATGTGCGTGACGCCGGGGGCCTTGAGCCCGGCCTCGATCTGCCCCCAGATCGCCTTGGCGGCGCCGGGAATCGTGAAGGCCGCGAGCTTGGCGTCGGGATCCTGCGGCGGCTTGACGTCGATCGGGCCCAGCTTGTCGGCAAGGGCCGCGGCGATCTCCTTCGTGTGGCGGCTCGCGTAGATCGCCGAGGCGTTGATGCAGCCGCGGCCGCTGTTGATCGCGACGCTCTCGGCCAGCAGATCGAGGTGCCGCTCCCAGTCGTCGACGCAGTCGTCGCCGAGGATGATCTTCGAGAAGCCGGGCCCGTGCACCTGCACGCCGGGATTGGCCCGGTACTGCTCCACCGTCTTCGCGCTGCCGAAGATCATGCTGCGGCGGCAGGTCGAGAGGATGCCGGCACCCACGTCGGTCGGTCCCGGGTAGAGTCCGATCGCCTCGGCGGGGATGCCGGCCTCGATCATGGCCGCCGTCATGCGGTAGGGGGTCCACGGCTCCTGGCTGCCGGGCTTCATGACGAGCCCGACGCCGAGCGCGATCACCGGCAGCCAGAGCGTGTGCACGCCTGGGGAGTTGCTCGGCAACACCAGCCCCAGCACCGGCGACTGCGCCTGGTAGCTGACGACCACGCCGCGATGCTCGCGGCCGTAGCCCCGCCAGAAGATGTCGGGCGGCAGGCCGCGGGAGAGCGCGTCGAGCATCCGGTCCATGTTCGAGAGCACGAACATGTTCTTCTGCATGTTGGCCCGGCAGAGCGTTTCCGGGAGACCTGTCGTGGCCGACTGCTGCCGGACGAAGTCGTCGGGCGACTGCTTCGAGTCGCCGACTGAGAGCGTGCCGTGGGCGTAGAGGTTGCCGGCGGTCTGCAGCCGCTCCACGATCTCCTCGGGGTCGATCGCCAGGAGCGCCGTCCGGGCCTGCGGCGCCTTCTGCGCCATGTCGCGGCCGATGATCGCGCCGCCGACCTGGCTGACCTCGGCGACCTTCTCGCCGGTCAGGAAGTGGACGAGCGTCTCCCGCTCGAGCGACTCGTAGGGCTTGCCGAAACGGTAGGCGGGCAGGTGCATGGAAGACCTCTCGATGACACGGGCACTGTGGTGACGAGGATTCTATTCCGGCCGCCGGCCGCCGACAGCCCCACGGCCCACACCGGTGGACGGAGGAGCTTCGGGGGCGGGACGGCCCGCGGCCACGATCGCCCGATCAGGAGCCGGTCAGGAGCCGTTCGAGAGCCGGTCAATAGACGCCGACGGTGGTGCTGGCGGCGAGCGCCCGGAACGGCCGGACCCCGCTGATGCCGTCCCACGGGTACTTCGCGTAGGGCCGCTCCCGCTCCCCCTCGTCGCGCTCGAGGAAGCCCGGGATGAAGGTCTCGTGGGTGAGCGTCGTGAGGCGGACGCGGCCGGTGCCACCGTAGGGCACGATCGCATCGTTGTTGTCGAAGTCGACGACCTCGATCACGGCCCGCGGCTGCGGCGCGTAGTAGGCAATGGTGTAGCCGTCGGCCGGCACCACCGGCCGGGACGCGGCCAGGCCCATGAGCGTGTTGCCGTAGGTCGGCGTCATGTAGGCGCCGTCGAGCAGTTCCTCGACGGCGAAGCGGGTCCACTGGGGCGTGAACTCGGTGCCGCCGGAGAAAATGCCGGTGATGCCGGCCTTGCGGATCGTGGTGCCCTTCTTCTCGAGCGCAAGCGCCAGGGACTCCAGCAGCTTCGGCGTGGTGAACATGCAGCGGACGTCGTGGCCCGCCTCGAGGATCGTGATCGCCTGGTCGATGCAGTGCTGCTTGTAGGCCTCGAGGTGCTCCATCCAGCCTTTCTGGATGAGCTTGATCACCCAGCGCGGATCGAGGTCGACGCAGAAGCAGATGCCGCCGCGGTGCTGCGCGAGGTGCTCGATGGAGAGCCGCAGGCGGCGCGGGCCGCTCGGGCCCAGCATCAGCCAGTTGGCGCCCCGCGGGAAGTATTCCTCGGGGAGCGTGTCGCTGAACATCTCGTAGTCGGTGCGGAAGTCGCGGTGGTTGACCCGCGACTTCGGCACGCCGGTCGTGCCGCCGGTCTCGAAGACGAACATCGGCTTGTCGGCCATCCCCTTCGGCACCCAGCGGCGGACCGGGCCTCCGCGGAGCCACTCATCCTCGAACGGGGGAAACTTCTTGAGGTCGTCGAAGGACTTCACGTCCTTGAGCGGATCGAACTTCAGCGACGTCGCGTACTCCAGCCAGAAGGGGCAGCCTGTGGACGGGTGGAAGTGCCACGCCATCATCTCCACGCAGCGAGCGTCGAGCTGCTCCCGGGCCTTCTTGATCGCGGCCTCGTCGGCCACGGCGAACACCGGCGGCTTCTCGGCGGAGGAGGGGGCTGAGGCGGGAGGGGGTGCCATGGATTGATTCCGGGGAGGGGGATGCGTGATGCAGAGAGCGGATGGGCCGCGGGGCTGGGGCCCGGAGCGAGGGAGCGCGACCGGCTGCTCAGCCCTCGGCCGGTTTCTCAGGCTGGGCAGGCTGGGCGGGGGTTCCCAGCTGCGAGAGGAGCTGCAGCACGCCGTTGAAGTGGGCGAGCCGCGGGCCGAAGCGGTCGAGGAAGTCGCCGAGGGCGTAGTCGCTCTCCCCGAAGCTGTCGGCGTTGTCGCAGGCCTCGTTGGCGATCGACGAGAGGAATTCGAGGTGCACCTTCGAGAGCGAGTCCGCGGCCTGGCGGCACGACGCGGCCAGCTTCGGATTGGCCTCCTTCCAAGCCTTCAGCTCCGCGGTGCGCTGCCGCTGCTGCAGCGACACCTGGTTGACGAGTTCTGCGAGCAGCTCGCACGAACGGTGCTGCATCGTGGCGATGTCGCGGAGCAGCCGGTTGGTCTCCGAGGCGTCGGCCGCGGGCGGCTGGGCCGGCACCGTGGGAGCGATCGTGGCGGCGGAGATGTCGACCTGCGTGCAGACCTGCGGGACGTCTTTCATGCGTGCTCTCGCTCGTGTCCGGCGGGGAGAATGAAACCTTCTGTATCGTAGGCTCGCCCCCACTTCTTTTCCACGCGGCGGCGTTTCCTGGGTCTCCGTCAGGGTTTCCCCAGCTTCCATGCCGCGGGTGCCGGGCGGGTGGTCCGGTCGCGGTCGGCAGAGGGCAGCTCAAGTGGCCCCGGGCGACGCCCGATGGATGGAACGGACGGGGGCCGCAGGGACGTGGCCGCCGGGCAGACGGGGCATGGACGCAGCATGGAGCAGAAAACAGCCGAGCCGGCAGTCGGAACGGCCGCGGGGCCGAAGGCATACGGATTTCTCACGGCGGTGGAGTCGGGGCCGCACGGCATCTTCGGCGGGTATCTCCTGGTGGATCCCCTCGGCCGGCCGCTGGAATTCCATTGCACGGCGCCGGTGAAGGTGTCGCGGGCCCAGCAGATCCTGTTCGGGTCCACGCTGCAGAGCCACCTGCACGGCCAGCAGATCGGCGCGACGCTGCTGGCCGAGGCGACGGTCGCTCCGGAGATCGTCCTCATCGACAGCCAGCCGATGCTGCACGTGCGGGGCCACACGGCCCTGCCGGTGGCGCTCGTGCGCGACGGCGCGGCCGGCGACGAGGCCGCCATCCTCGGCGGCTTCGCGGTCGGCGGGGCCGTGGTGAGCCCACACGCCAGTGACGCCGGCCGGGTCGACGACCTGCGCGAGCGGCTCACCGAACTCGCAGCCGCGGTCGACCTGCGGGAGCCGTTCGAGCGGATCCGCGCGGCGATCGAGGAAGCGCAGCGGCACTGAATGCATCCGATGACGTCAGACGCGAAAGACGGCCGGCCGGTGCAGTCGTGGCGGGGTCCGCAACTCGCCCTGCCCGCGGCGACTGTGCTGCCGCGTCTGGCGCCGCTCGTGGCGAGGCCGGCCGCCCTGCGGCTGCCGATCGACGTGCCACGGCCCGCGGTGACGCGGATCGGGCCGTGGGCCGAGCGGCCCGCGGTGCGGAGCTTTCGCTTCCAGCCCTCGACCGCCCCTGCGGCACCGGTGCCGCCGAAGCCCCGGCCGCAGGAGCCGCCACCTGCCGTGTCGCTGGCGATCGTGATGCCTCCGGAGGCCGCAACCGCCGAGCCGGCCGGGGAGCAATCAGGCGAGCCGGTCGAGCCGAAGCGGACGCGGATCGCGCCGCCTGCCGACGTCGTCAAGCTCTCGGAGCGGTTCTTCTATCTGCTCCAGCCCGATCTCGAGACGATGCTGCAGACCAGCAGCCTCGAGTTTCCGCGGCAGCCGTTCCCGTTTCAGTTCGACGGCATGGCCTTCCTCGTGCCGCGGCACGGGGCGGTGCTCGCCGACGAGATGGGCCTGGGCAAGTCGATGCAGGCGATCTCGTCGATCCGGCTGCTGGTGCGGTCGGGCGAGGCGCGGAAGGTGCTCGTCGTCTGCCCGAAGGGGCTCGTATCGAACTGGACCCGGGAGCTGGCCGATTGGGCGCCGGAGATTCTCGTGGCGGTGATCGAGGGGGATCCGCAGCGGCGGCGGTGGCAGTGGTCGCTCGCCGACGTGCCGGTGAAGGTTGCCAACTACGAGGTGCTCGTCCGCGACCGCGAGCTCGTGGCCGAGCTGGGGCTCTCCTTCGATCTCGTGGTGCTCGACGAGGCGCAGCGGATCAAGAACCGCTCCAGCCAAACGAGCGAGGCGGTCCGCTCGGTGAACCGGCGTCGCAGCTGGGCCCTCACCGGCACGCCCGTCGAGAACAGCGCTGACGACCTCGTGGGCATCTTCGAGTTCGTGGCGCCGGGGCACATCAACGAGCGGATGTCGCCGAAGGCGATGGGGGCGGCGGTGACCGACCACGTGCTCCGCCGCACGAAGGATAAGGTGCTCAAGGACATGCCGCCGCGGCTCAACCGGGACGAGCGGATCGAGCTCACGGCGGAGCAGCGGGAGACCTACCGACGGGCGGAGGAGGAGGGGGTGCTGCGGCTCTCCTCGCTCGGCCAGGAGGCGACGATCCAGAACGTCTTCGAACTGGTGCTGCGGCTCAAGCAGATCTGCAACTTCGACACGTTCACGGGGGAGAGCGCGAAGCTCGACTGCCTGGAGGCCGACCTCGAGGAGGTCCACGCCAGCGGCAAGAAGGCCCTCGTCTTCAGCCAGTGGGTGGAGACGCTCGGCCGGCTCCGCGACAGGCTCGGCCGATTTGGGGCTCTCGAATACCACGGCGGCATGTCGACGGCGGCCCGCGACGAGTGCATCAAACGGTTCAAGCACGAGAAAAAGCACTCGGTGCTATTGCTCTCCTACGGCGCCGGCGCGGTCGGCCTCAACCTGCAGTTCTCGCAGTATGTCTTTCTCTACGACCGCTGGTGGAACCCGGCGGTCGAGGACCAGGCGATCAACCGGGCCCACCGGATCGGCGCGGCTGGCGCCGTGACCGTCACCCGTTTCCTGGCGGCCAACACGATCGAGGAGCGGATCGACGAGGTGCTCAGGCGGAAACGCGACCTCTCCGACACGATCCTCTCGCAGGCGGAGGCCCCGGTGGCGACCGGCCTGACGCAGGAAGATCTTTTCGCCCTCTTCAAGCTCGCACCGCCGCGGGCTGCGTTCCTCCGCGCGGCGGCCTGACCGCCGCGCGTGTCGCGCTCGCCGCGGCTCCAGGCAGGCGCTTCACAAGGGCCGCCTGGCGTTGCAAGTCGTTGATCCGCAACAGGCAACGGCAACGGCGCAAAAAAAAGCCGCTGGTCGATTGCCTTTGACGGGCGGCCGCGCGTAGGAATCGATTGACGCGGGAGCCAGAGGCGTGCACGCAGGTGCCGCAGTGGTTTCCGGGTCGAACAAACCAACTGATGTGTCGGAAAACGAGCTGAAGGAGCATCCCGGCGTCACGTTTCGGCGTGGCCCGAGAGGCTCTGCAGCGCGAGAGCCGGCGCGAGTGAACGCCTTCGGGCGGTCGTTCGCGCCGGCTTTTTTTGTTGCCCAAGCCGAGGAACTAACGATGAACACGCTCGCCCCATTCCGCGACCGTCGGACAACCCAGTCGAAAAGCCGCGCCGTGGCCCGCGGCACGCGGAGCAGATCGAGGGCTCGCGGGCTCGGTCCGTTCGAGTCGCTCGAACGGAGGGACGTGCCGGCGGTGATCACTCCGTTTGCGAACGTCTTTTCGGCGAACGTTACCGGCAATATCGCCTTCGCCGCGAACACCTCGATGACGTCTCCCGACAGTGGCGGGCAGACGGCCATCGACGCCCGCAACGGCATCGGAGCCGACCAGTATCTCAACGACGATTTCTGGAACATGCAGTACGTCGACATCGACTCCGACGCCTCGACCTTCAATTCCAGTTCGGCCCAGCTCATCGTGCCGGCGGGCGCGAACGTGCTCTTCGCCCGGCTCTATTGGGGCGGCCGCGTCAGCAACGACGTCGCCATCGCCGACCTGGAAAAGGTGAAGTTCAAGGTCGGCGGCGGGAGCTACAGCGATCTCACCGGCTCGCTCGTCGGGAGCATCGTCGGAGGCGTGTCGAATCGCGGCGACGATCCGCGGACGTATCAGTGCTTCGTCGACGTGCAGGACAAGGTGACGGCCGGGGGAACCTTCACGGTGGCCAACGTGCGGGGGCAGGAGGGGGCGAAAAACACCTGCAACGGCTGGTCGCTCGTCGTGGCGTACTCGGCCCCCGGATCGCCGGGCGAGGTGCCTCGCAACCTCACCGTGTTTCAGGGGTTCGCGAACGTGAGCAACAACAGTGCCGCGGACCGCAACGTCACCATCGGCTACTCGGGGTTTCAGGCACCCAGCACCGGTCCGGTCAATGCGACCCTCGGGTTCGTGACGTACGAGGGCGATCTCGGAATCACCGGCGACAGGGCATTTTTCAAGAGTCAGACAAGTGTCGCGGAGACACCGCTATTCGATCTGCCCGCGATCCCGGTCGACAATTTTTTCAACAGCAGCATTTCCAATCGCGGTAGTCACGTCACGACAAAGAGCCCGAACTATGTGAATCAGTTCGGCTTCGACGCCGATCTCATCGGAGCCGATGGCATCATCGCCAACGGCGACACCGGGGCCTCGATCCGGGTGACGAGCACGGGTGATCAGTACTATCCCGGCGTCATCACCAGCGCCATCGACGTTTACTCGCCGCGCGTCGAGGTCGTGAAGACGGTGCAGAACCTGAACGGCGGGGGTGTCGATCCGGGGGACCTGCTCCGATATACGGTGACGGTCAGCAACGCCTCCGGGCTCGTGGACGGGGCGGAGGACGTCATCCTCAACGACCTCATTCCGGCCAACACGAGCTACGTCGCGAACACGCTCGCGGTGACCAGCGGGGCCAATGCGGGGCACAAGACCGACGCTCCGGGCGACGACCAGGCGGAGTTCACCGGGACGGGCGTGCGCTTCCAGCTCGGTGCCGGCGCGAATGCGACGGTCGGGGGCACACTCGCCCCGGGGGCGTCGACGACCATCACGTTCGACGTCAAGGTGAACCCGGCGATCGTGGGAGGCACGACAATCGACAACACGGCGACGGTGGACTACGTGTCGCAGACGTTTGGTGTGCCCGACAGTGTGTCGGGGTCGGTAAGCATCGAGTGCCCGGCGGTCGACCTTGCCATCACGAAGGATGACAATGTCACGACGGTGACGGCGGGGGCGGGCACGGTCCAGACATACACGATCACGGTGCAGAACAAGAGCAATGCCGCTGCCAAGAACGTGGTGGTCACCGACGTGTGGCCGAACGGATTCGTGCCCGGCACGTTCACGAAGAGCCAGGGAACGCTGTCGCCAGCGACGCCGACGGGGGATTTCACGTGGACCATCGGAACGCTCGGCGCCGGGCTGACCGCGACCCTCACGGCAACGTACACCGTCCCTGCGAACACGCCGGCCGGGCCGTACGACAACAAGGTCGAGGTGACGACCACCACCTACGATCCCAATCGCGACAACAACAAGGCGACAGACACGACGACGGTGGTGACGAGCGCGAGCCTGAAGGTGGCGAAGGACGACGGGCTGGTGACGGTGGTGGCGGGCGATCCGACGGTGCGGACGTACACGATCACGGTGACGAACAACGGCCTGTCGGATGCCCAGGGCGTGGTGGTGAAGGACACGTGGCCTGCTGCATTCCTGCAGGGGTCGGTGACGCCGCTGCAGGGGAGCGTGGTTCCCGGCCCCGGCAGCAACTTCACGTGGACAATCCCGACGATCGTGAAGGGCGCGACGGCGACGCTGACGGCGACGTACACGGTGCCGTCGGGTGCGGCGGCT
>JBILVO010000092.1:0-16122 GCA_044370415.1 Pirellulales bacterium | reverse complement strand
GGTGTTCCGCCGGCTGAAGTCGGGCGGCATCCTGCTCGTCCGGCACGGGCAGGACATGACGCGGGCGACCAACGATCGTCGGGAGCTCACCGCGTTTCTTTCATCCGACGACGGCCGCACCTGGTCCGGCGGCCTGCTGCTCGACGAGCGGCCCGACGTCTCCTACCCCGACATCGCACAGGCCCCCAACGGCGACATCTACGTCCACTACGACCGGGAACGCACCGGCGCTGCCGAGATCCTCTTCGCCCGCCTCCGCGAGGAGGATGTGCAGGCCGGGAAGCTCGTCAGCAAGGACGCGGCGCTCAAGAACATCGTCAAAAGCAGGAAGCTCGGCATGCACCGCGACGGACCGCGGGCCGCATCGGCCCGGAATGAGACGAAATGAAACCGACCGCCACCCTCCTCGCCGCCCTGCTGGTCGCGCCGCTGACCGCGCTGCACGCCGCCGATACACCGATTGAGCTCGCGCCCGCCCATCGCGCGGCGGTCGATCATCAGCGGCGTATCTTTTTTCAGTACGATCCGGCAGCCGACATCCAGCGCAAAGGCGGGTTCGGCTCCGACATGGATGCGGTCATGAGCTATGTGTTTGATACCGCCAGCCAGCCGGGCAGCCAGCTCGATGCCATCTGCATCGACGTCTCGAATGAGGGCGTAACGCATTACCGCAGCAAGATCCTTCCAGCGATTCAGCATCCGGGCCTGATGAAGTGGCGGGAGCAGGGGCTCGACTACTTCGACGAACTCATCAAGCGCGGCCACCAGCGCGGTAAAGAGATCTGGTGGGGACTGCGAATGAACGAGGTCGAGCGCGGTGACTTGGCCGTCTACGACATCAAAGCCTTCGCCGACATGAAGGATCGCAATCCGGTCAAAGCGGCGCATCCCGAGTGGCTCCTCCGGTCCTGGTGGTGGCAGGGGTTTTGGAACTACGCCGTGAAAGAGGTGCGCGACTATCGTCTCTCGATCATTCGCGAGGTCGCCGAGCACTATGATTTTGATGGCGTTCATCTCGACTTCCTCCGTCACACGCCATTTCTCCCGCCCGGCAAGCAGTGGGAGAATCGGCAACACCTCACCAGCTTCATGCGTGACGTGCGATCGCTGCTTCAGTCGCAGGCAGCCAAGCGAGGCCGGCCGTTCATGCTGGCGGCACGGGTGCCGGACTCGGTCGAGGGCTGTCGCACGGACGGCCTCGACATCGAGACCTGGGCGCGTGAAGGTCTCGTCGATGTGCTCGTACTCGGCACGCGCACGATCAATGTGGATGTGGCTTCCTTCCGCAAGGCGATGGGCGGAGCACACGTGAAGCTGATGCCCAGCTTCGACTGCTTCCATGCCACGGACGGCTACCACGGGGATCAGTCGCTCGATCTGGTATGCGGAGTCTTTGGCAACTATCTGCACCAAGGCGCAGATGGCGTGGGCGTTTTCAATGGGATGATCGGCTCACCCGAGCAGGCGAAGTCACTCGGCCTGACCCAGACGGATCCGAGGGACCTCCAGGTCTTCTCCACTATTGCCAGCCTCACGACGATGAGCGGCAAAGCTCGGTATTACCCAATCGATCGCCGCGGTGGCTATGCCCACAACGAAGGGCACGGCTCATCCAACAACGGCGCACCGCTGCCCCTCTTGCTGAGAAATGACCAATCTCTCTCCACGCTCGCACTTGCAATCTGGGAGCCGGTGAAGTCCGGCACCGCAGCGCGACTGCGGCTGGTTGTGTTTCAGCATGTCGAGGGCGATGAAGTCGCCGTGCACCTCAATGGCACTGCTCTAAAGCAAGGCCTCGTCGATGCGCAGTGGAAAGACCCACGCATCTTTTCTCCCGATCCTCAGCCTGCCACGGTGACACCTGGCGCACTCGTCAGGAACCCCGCCGCGCAGAAGCTCACCCGCCTGGAGTTCCTCGTCCCCATCGAGATCCTGAACCGTGGCGACAACACCATCACCATCTCCGTGGACCGCACAGGCCCGTTCCCACCCTCCACGTATGTGAAGGTCGAGAAGGTCGAACTCCATCTCGAGTAGCCATTTGGCAGTGATCGCATGAAACCGAGCCTCATACTCGTCGCTGCCCTCCTGCTCGCGCCGCTGGCCGCCCTGCAGTCTGCCGAGCCGGTGATCTCGCGCGTGGCCCCCGACGCCACGTTCAGCCAGGTCGCGACACCATCCGGGTTCACGCCGGAAATGCCGAAGCTCAGTGACGTCTGCATGCGGCTGTTTCGGCTGGATCAGAAGGGCGTGCCCGCGGAGCGCATGCTCGCAGCGGGGAGCGACTTCCACATCACCCGCGGAGTCTGGTCGTATATCGAGGACGAATCCTTCATCAAGAGCGTCAGGGCCAAGGGCTGGGAGTTCCAGGGCAGCCTGGGAATGAGGCTGGTCGATCCGGCCCTCGCCCTGCGCGACCGCGAAGGCCGGCCGATCGGAACCAACGGGCAGAGCGACAAGCCCCCCTTCCGCGCCGACAATGTGAATCCTGAGTACCGCCGCCTGTACATCGAACGCGCGAAACGTCTGGCGGACCTGGGCGTCACCAGCTTCCAACGCGACGACCCGGACGAGGGCTTCTTCGACTGGGGCAAGAAGGGCCGCCGCGATGCCATCCCCGATGCCGATCTGCTGGAATTCCACCGCTGGGCGCGCGCCGAGATCGAAAAGCACGCGGGCCGCAAGCTGACCTTCAGCACCAACTGCCACAGCGATCCGCCCTTCATGCAGGTGTTCGACTACCGCATGACCGAGGTGCGTTTCCGATCCATGGACGGGACGAAGGAAATCATCAGCCCGAGCCGCATCCGCGAGATCGGCCTTGCGGCACGCAAGGAAAAGAAGCTCTTCGTGCTCACGGGCCAGGAAGATCGGCCCGCCGAGGACTACCGCTGGGTGTGGGCGACGAGCTATGCCACGGGCAATCTCTACATCGTGCCGTGGGACCAATTCCAGAACGTCACGCTCGATCCCGTGACCCGCCAGCCCGTGATCCCAAACCCACCCCGCATCTTCATCCCCCCTGAGAAGTTGGCCGACCTGACCGGCTTCGTGCGGGCCAATACCGATGTCCTCGATGGCTACGAAGAGGCGGCCGTTGGCGGCTTCGATCTCGAGGACGCGCGATGGGGCGACGATGCGGCCCTGCGGATCGAGGGCGGCAGCGGAAAGCTCAGCGGCTTTCTCCGGGCCAAGCCCGGCGATGCCAGTGCGCCCGTAGTCATCCACCTCGTCGAACGCGAACATGCTGAGCCCGCCACGCTCCGCATACCGACGGCGAGGTTCTTCGGGAAGAACGCGCTACAGGTGAAGCTGCGAGTGCCACTTCCCTACGACGCCGCACTGCATGCAAAGGCCGAGCAGGACAAGGATTACCGCAGTCTCATTCGCGAGACCACCCTCGCCACGACCACCGAAGGCCCATGGACGCTCGTGCCAGTCCCCAGGCTGAACCCGTGGGGAATCATCATCGTGGAGAAGCTGCCGTGAATTGCCGCACCATGAAGTTCGCACGCTCCCTGGTCGCCGCCCTACTGCTCACTCCGCTCGCCGCGGTGCCCGCCGCCGAGCCGCCAATCATCGCGGCCGGCTGGAACGCCAAGGCGGCGGGCGACGAGGTGCTCTCGCGACTCGTGCGCGTGTCGGCGCCACAGGTCAAGGGGGCGCACGACGCGGAGTTCGTCTGCGTCGGCGACCGGGCGTATGTCGTCGAGCACGACAACGACGTCGCGCCCGGCCACGGCGCGGGAAAGGCGATGTACTGCGTGCTCACGGTAGTGAACCTGAAGACGCTCGCTGTGGAGAAGACGCACCTGCTCGCGAAGGCGGGTCAGGCGTTCGCGAATGTCACCCTGCCCGACGCCGAGATGTTCGTGCCTCGCGTCATTCGCAAGGACGAGCACACCCTGCGGACCTATTTCTGCAGCCAGCCGCCGAAGGAGCAGGCGGTGACCTGGTACCGCGACTTCGACCTGCGCACGCAGGCCTTCGCCGACAGCATCCACAAGGCGAAGCTCAAGACCGCCGCCGGCACGTTCGACATGGAGCCGCGGTATTTCCACGCCGACGCCGCGGCCCAGGGCTTCGCGAAGCCCGCGGTCAACCGGGGCCTCTACATCTTCGACTCGTTCAAGGAATTCGACGGCCGCCGCTACGTCGCGCTCAACGACTTCGAGGGCAAGCAGAACGCCCTCGCCCTCCTGCTCGACGATTTTGAAACCTTCGAGATCGTCGGCCACTACAACGAGCCGCAGGCGGAGCAATTGAGCGAGTCGGCCGTGAACCGCCTGCCCGATGGCACCTGGATGGCGATCTGCCGCAACGACAAGGGCAACTACCACTTCACGACGAGCAAGGACGGCCGGACGTGGAGCGTCGGTGAGCCGCGGCCCTTCGTGCCCAACGGTCTGAATTCGAAGCCCACGTTCGACCGCTTTGGCGGCGTCTACTACCTCGGCTGGCAGGAGAACACCAAGGTCGCGGACTGCGGCCGCAGCGTCTTCAACGTGGATGTCTCGCGCGATGGCACGACGTGGCAGCGGAAGTATCGGTTCGAATCGCCGCACTCCTTCCAGTATCCGACGTTCCACGAGCACGACGGCACGATCTGGCTCGCCGTCACGCAGAGCGACCACAAGGGCTCGAGTGATCGGATCATGTTCGGCAGGCTCGAGGATCTCGCAGCTTCTGCCCGGAAGGCGGCGTCCCCTCCCACCTTCTCGGGCCTCACGCCCGGCAGCGCCGCCGACGTCGCCTCCCTGCAGCCGCCGCAGCACCTCGGCCCGCCGCGGCCCGAACAGGCCGCGACCAACCGGGCCTTCACCGGCATCCCCAGCATGGCGGTGACGCCGCAGGGCCGCCTCTGGGCGACCTGGTACGCGGGCGTGACGCCCGGCGAGGACGCGAACAATTACGTCGTGCTCTCCACGGCCGCCGCCGCTGGCGGTCCCTGGCAGGAAGTGCTCACGGTCGATCCCGACGGCGAGGGATCGGTGCGGGCCTTCGACCCGGAGCTCTGGCTGTCGCCCGACGGCCGGCTTTTCCTTTTTTGGGCGCGGATGGACAGGAAGCGCCGCGATCCGCAGCTCGGCGTGTGGTACGTCGAGACCGCCACGCCGGATCAGCCGCAGCCGCAGTGGTCCGCCCCGCGCCGCATCGGCCACGGCGTCATGATGTGCAAGCCGCTCGTTCTTTCCACCGGCGAGTGGGCGCTGCCGATCTCGCTCTGGCGGGATCACGACAAGAGCGCTCAGGTCGTCGTGTCGAATGACAAGGGCACAACCTGGAGCGTCCGTGGCGGATGCAACGTGCCCAAGGATGTGCGGCAGTTCGACGAGCACATGCTCGTGGAGCGGAAGAACGGCTCGCTCTGGATGCTCGTTCGCACGACCTACGGGATTGGCGAAAGCGTCTCGGTCGACCGCGGCGCGACCTGGCCCGACCTGAAGCCGTCCGCAATCCTGCACACGCCGTCGCGGTTCTTCGTGCAGCGGCTGGCCTCGGGCAGCCTGCTGCTGGTCAAGCACGGCCCGCTCGACAGGCGGACGGGCCGATCGGATCTGACGGCCTTCATCTCCACGGACGACGGTGCGACCTGGTCCGGGGGGCTCATGCTCGACGAACGCGCGGGCGTGTCGTATCCCGACGGCCAGCAGACGCCGGACGGCACGATCCGGATCATCTACGACTCCAACCGGGTGACGGATCGCGAGATCCTCATGGCGACGTTTCGCGAGGCGGATGCCGCCGCGGGGAAGAACGTGACCGGCGGCGTGCGGCTGCGGCAGGTCGTGAGCAAGGGGTCAGGTGGGCAAAAGCCGCCGCAGGAGACTGCCGCTCCCGTCCACGCCAACGCCGACGGCAAGCCGCTCCTCAAGGACCCGGCCGGAAGGCTCGCGAGCGGCGACGTGGCCGCCCAGCCACTGGAGGCCGGCACGCCGCTCTTTTCCGACCGCGGGTACGCGGCCGCCAAGATGCCGAGTGCGCTCGCCGGCGCGAGATTCCTGCCGATCGCCATGGACGGCACCAAGACGATCACCTGCGACCGGGCCGGCACGGTCTTCTTCCTGACGCCCGTCCTGGAACGCAATCGCGACTCGGCGGCGCAGCCGCTCCTCGACCAGGGCTTCGAGAAGGTGTCGCTGCCCGAAGTCCCCCTGTTCAATCCTGGTTCGGCGGCAAATTATTGCACGCTCTTCCAGAAGCGGTGCGTCGTCGGCGAGACGATCCTCGTCGGCAAGTGGGCCGTGCCCGTCTTTTTCCCCTGAACGGTGACGTGTCATGAAACGCCTGATCGCAATCCTCGCGATGCTTGTGCTCGTGCCGCCCGCATTCGTCCACGGACAGCCGGGGCCGGCGGCGCCCGCCCCCGCTACGCGTCGGCCCTGGGAGGACGCCCCCGCGGAGAAACGCGCCCTCTGGCGGCAGCACCAGCAGGCGCTCGCCCGTGTCGATCTCAGTGACGACACCACGCGGCAGGTCTTCGTGGCCCGCGGCGGCCCCGGACCGGAGGAGTATCACGCGCATCCCACGACGGCGGTGCTCGCCGATGGCAGGACGATCTACTGCGTCTGGAACATCGGCCACGGCGGCCATGCCGGCCCGATGGCCCGTAGCGACGACGGCGGCCTGACGTGGAAGCGGCTCGACGACACGCTGCCGCCGAACTTCGTGAACTTCAAGAACTGCCCGAGCATCTACCGTCTCGCCGACCCGCAGGGCAAGGAGCGGCTGTGGGTCTTCGCGGCACGCACGTTGACCGACAAGGAGAACCCCAGGCCCATCGCCGGCCGTCACCGGGGCTTCATGCCGCGGATCATGAGCGAGGACGACGGCACAACCTGGCGGGAGCTGCCGCCGATCGGCGGGCCGATCGCCAAAGAGGATCCGTTCCGCTGCATCATGACCTTCTCGAGCATCGTGCGGCTGAAGGACGGCTCGCATCTCGGGATGTTCCATCGCGGGGGCGGCATCGGCGAAGAAGGTACGCTCCAAGTGCTGCAATCCCTCTCGCGCGACGGCGGCTCCACCTGGTCGGAGCCGGTGATGGCCTGCGACGGCACGCAGCTTGACGGCAAGGATCCCTGTGAGCCCTACGTCTTCCGGTCGCCCGACGGCGACGAGCTCTGCTGCCTCATGCGGGAGAATCGCCGCAGCGGCACGAGCCTCGTGATGTTCAGCCGCGACGAGGGCAAGACCTGGAGCAAGGCCGTCGACGCGCCGTGGGGCCTCACCGGCGACCGGCATCACGGCATCCGGCTGCCCGATGGCCGGATGGTGATCGTGTTTCGCAATGCAGCGCCGCGGCCCGACAAAGACGTACCTCGAGACAAGGGTGGCTTCATTGCCTGGGTCGGCACCTACGACGACATCCGCGAGGGACGCCCCGGGCAGGTTCGCGTGAGCCTGCTGAAGACGTTCAAGGACGGCTTCTATCCCGGCATCCACCAGCTCCCCGACGGCACGATCGTGGCCACCACCTACACCCACTACGGCAAGGAAGACGTCGGCTGCTCGATCGTGAGTGTGCGGTTCACGATCGCCGAGATCGACGCGCTGGCGAAGCAGGTGGCGGGCGACGCGGCTGGCAGCGGAGACGCGGCCGCGGCGAGTCGCGGCGTCGAGACCGTGATGGTGCCGATGCGCGACGGCGTGCGGCTGGCGACAGACATCTACCGGGTGCCGGGCGTGGAACGGGCTCCGGTCGCGCTCCTCCGCACCCCCTACGACAAGAGCAAGCAGAAGGGGACCGCCGAACAGTTCGTGAAGGCGGGCTACATGGCCGTGGTGCAGGACTGCCGCGGCGCGTTCGCCTCCGAGGGCGTGCTGATCCCCTACGACGCCGAGGGGCCCGACGGCTACGACTGCCTCGAGTGGCTTACGAAGCAGCCCTGGTGCAACGGACGTATCGGCATGTGGGGCGGCTCCTACACCGGCGCCACGCAGTGGCAGGCCGCCGTCGAGCATCCGCCGGGGCTGGTCACGATCACCCCGCGGGCCACCTGGACCAGCTTCCATCGCAACCTCTATCTGGGCGGCGCGGTGCGACTGTCGCTCATCGCCAAGTGGGCGGCCGGGAATGCGAAGCGGCCCGAAGGCGTGCCACCACCTCAGGACTGGAACGACGTCCTCGACACACTGCCGCTGGACGCGATCGACGACGAGATCGGCTGGCCGATCCCCTGGCTCGAATCGTTCCTCACGCATCCCGAGCCGAGCGGCTTCTGGAATCGGCTCAATCTCACGGCTCGGATCGTCGACCTCGACCTGCCGATCCAGCACCTGGTCGGATATTACGACTTCTTCTCGCGGGAGTCGGTCGACAACTTCCGGATCATGCACACGCAGGCCCGAGCCCCGGCGGTCCGCGCACGGCAGCAATTGATCCTCGGGCCCTGGGACCACGGCACGATCGGCAAGTCACAGGTGGGCGACGTCGACTTCGGCCCCGCGGCCGCCCTCGACACGATGGCCGCGAACATCGACTGGTTCGACCGGCACCTCAAGCAAGACCCTGCGGCCAATGCGCGGACGTTCCCGGCCGTGAAGTATTTCTCGATGGGCGACAACGCCTGGCACGACGCCGATGCCTGGCCGCCGGCGGGGGGCTCGCCGAGAGTATTTCACCTGCGGTCCGACGGGCATGCGAACTCGAGCCGCGGCTCGGGCCGCCTCACGCAGGAGCCGCCGCAGGCGAACGAGCCCGCCGACTCGTTCCGCGCCGACCCCGCCGATCCGGTGCCGGCCTGCCCGGTCACCGAGAAGCGGCCGCTGCACGCGGCGATCTGGGCGCCGGTCGACCAGACGGCAATCGAGGCCCGCGACGACGTGCTCGTCTACACGTCGGAGCCACTGGCCAAGCCGCTGCGGTTCGCGGGCACGGTCGAGGCCCGGCTGCACGTGGCGGCCGACACGCCCGATGCCGACTGGGTGGTGAAGCTCGTCGACGTGCGGCCCGACGGCTTCGCGCAGAACCTCGCGGTGGGGATCCTCCGCGGTCGCTACCGCGAGTCGCCCACGGTGCCGCGGCTCCTCGAGCCGGGGAAGGTCTACGAGATCTCCGTCGACCTGGGGCCGGTGGCGGCGACGATCCTGCCGGGCCATCGCCTGCGGGTCGACGTCTGCGGGGCCTACTTTCCGCTCTTCGATCGCAATCCCAACACCGCCGCGGGCCCGGCTGGTGCGGCAACGGCGAACGCCACTGAAAAAGTCTTCCACGCGGCTGCGATGCCGTCGCGGATCATCCTGCCCTGCCTCGCCCAGTGACGCGCGGGAGCGTGGCGGCGGTCCGCTGCGCCGCCGCTGGGGGATGGTGATTGGAGCCCGCGTCACCCCACGCAGAGCGGCTATACTCTGCGGCTCGCAACAGCAGGTTCTGTCGCACGCCTCGCACCGCTGGGAGTCCTGCCTTCGATGCCGTCAGCACGAGCCGCTCGATCGAGCCTCTCCCAATCGGTCACGGCGAAGCTGTCGTCGGCCATCATCGCCGGTGAGTTTCCCCCGGGGGCCAGGATCTCCGAGCCGACACTCTCCTCGCGGCTGGGCGTCAGCCGGGCTCCCATCCGTGAGGCGCTCGTGGAGCTTGGACTGCGCGGGCTCGTCGCCTTCGACCCGACGGGGCATACGCGGATCACCACGTTCACCGACGAGGACGTTGCAGAGATCTACAACATCAGGCTGATGATCGATCCCTTCGCGGCCGCACTGGCCGCCGAGCGGGCCGACCGCAAGGCGTTCGCGGCGATCCAGGCCAACATCGCCGCCATGAAATCGGCCAAGAAGCTCGCGGACGTGACGCGGCTCGACACGGAGTTCCATGACCTCGTCGTGCGGGCGGCCGGCAGCCGTCGGCTGCTCCTGTGCTGGGAATTGTTCCGCGACCAGATCTCGCTGTGGCTGGCGCAGATGCAGCGGCGGCACCACGAGGTCAGGCACGGCACGCGGCAGGAGACGGTGCAAGCGCATCGTGAACTGCTCGCCGCCATCCGCTCCGGCGACCCGCAAAAAGCGTCCCAGGCCGCGACCCGGCACGTCAGCGGCTGGATCGAGCTGCTGCCGGCCCCGACGCATGTCCAGGCCGGCGGCGGCGCCCGCTGATCTGTGCGGAGGGCACGTCGGCCGGCGGGCGGTGCGCAGGAGGCATTTCCCCCGAGGGTTTTCCGCCGGCTCAAGCCGGCCCCTCAAAACTGTCGACAATTACGGGGCGCAGGGTAGACTTGGTGTGGTCATTCCGCCCGCTTCACGGGTCCTCGCGCGCGGGTCCTTTCGTGGGTTCTCGGATGAGTCGCGGTGTCTTCTCCTCGACCGACCGGCCTCGTGAACGCAACGCCTGCGGGCGTCCGGCGGCCTGGCTCGCCGTGACGGTCTGGCCGCTCCTGCTCCCCGCGGTCGCCGCGGCGCAGGCGCCACAGGAGCTCTTCGAGACCCATGTGCGGCCGCTGCTCGTCTCCAAGTGCACGAAGTGCCACGGCGACGAGAAATCGGAGTCGGGATTGAAGCTGACGTCCCGTGAGACGCTCCTCGTCGGCGGTGATAGCGGCCCGGTGATCGTACCGGGCGCGGCGGCGAAGAGCCTGCTCCTGGCGGTGCTCAAGCCGGGCGGTGATATCTCGATGCCCCCCGACGGCCCGATTCCCGGCGCGGACTTGGCCGCCATCGAACGCTGGATCGATTCCGGCGCCGCGTGGCCGGGAGGCGCCATCGGCGGCGAGCCGCGGGCGACCCGCAGCGGCGAGCCGACGGATGAAGAGAGGCGGCACTGGGCCTACCAGCCGCCGGCCGATCCGCCGGTGCCGCAGGTCGGGGCGGATGTCGAAGCGGCCGTCCATCCACTCGACGCCTTCATCCGTGCGAAGCTGGCCGAGCGCGGCATCGCGCAGGTGGGCCCGGCGGACAAGCGCACGCTGCTGCGGCGGGTGACCTACGACCTGACCGGACTGCCGCCTACGCCGGCCGACCTCGACTCCTTCGAAGGCGATCTGTCACCCGACGCGTTCGTGCACGTCGTCGAGCGGCTGCTCGCCTCCCCGGCCTACGGTGAGCGGTGGGGCCGTCACTGGCTCGATCTCGTCCGCTACGCCGACACGGCGGGCGAGACGGGCGACTACCCGGCGCCGCTGGCGTGGAAGTATCGCAACTGGGTGATTGACGCCTTCAACGCCGACAAGCCCTACGACCGCTTCCTGCGCGACCAGATCGCCGGCGACCTGCTCGCCGACCCGGCGGATCCGCAGGCGTTCGCCGCGGCGATCACCGCGACGGGATTCCTGGCGGTCGCGCGGCGATTCGGTTTCGACTCCGTCAATTACATGCATCTCACCTATCACGACATGATCGACACCGTCGGGCAGGCCACGCTCGGCCTCTCCGTAGGTTGTGCCCGCTGCCACGATCACAAGTACGACGCCGTGTCGGCCGCCGACTATTACGCACTGTACGGGATCTTCGAGAGCACGAAACTTTCCTTTCCGGGCGACGAGCAGACGAAGCGGCCGCGCGACATGGTGCCGCTCGTACCGCCGGACCGGCTCGGCGCGCTACAGCAGGAATTCGCCGCCCGCGTGGCCGCAGCCGAGAAGGACCTGAAAGAGACCGAGGCGGAGAAGAAGCAGATCGACGAAGAGCTGGCGGCCGCGAAGAAAGCAGCCGCCGAAACCCCGGACGCGGGAAGCGAGCAGCCCTCACCCGTCGACCGACTCACCGCCCGGGCGAAGGAGGTCGAGGCCAAGACAAAGGAGCTGAAGCGGCGGCACGAGACGGTACGGTTTGACCCACCCTATCCCACGGCCTATGCGGCAGTGGAAGGCACGCCGAAGAACGCGCGAATCCAGAAACGCGGCGAGCCGACCCGGCAGGGCGACGAGGTTCCGCGACGGTTTCTCTCCGTGCTCGGGGGCACGAAGGTGCCGGCCGAGGAACAGGGGAGCGGCCGCCGCCAGCTTGCCGACTGGATCGCCGGCCCCGCCAACCCGCTCACCGCCCGCGTGATCGTCAATCGTGTCTGGCAGCACCACTTCGGCGAGGGGCTCGTGGCCACAGAGAACGACTTCGGGGTCCGCGGGGCTGCCCCGACCCATCCGGAGCTGCTCGACTGGCTCGCCTGCCGTTTCGTCGAGCACGGCTGGTCGATCAAGTGGCTCCACCGGCTGATCATCTCGTCGGAGACGTATCGCCTGGCGTCCACCCTCGACGCCGCCGCCGCCGCCGCGGCCGATCCCGACGACCAGCTCCTCTGGCGGTTCCGGCGGCGTCGGCTTTCGGCCGAGGAGATCCGCGACTCGCTGCTCGTGCTTGGCGGCACGCTCGACCACGCTCCGGGCGAGGCGCATCCCTTCCCGCCCGTGACCGACTGGGGCTTCTCGCAGCACAACCCGTTCGCCGGCATCTACGACACGCCCAAGCGGAGCGTCTACCTGATGACGCCCCGGCTCGGTCGGCATGCGTTCCTCGCCCTCTTCGACGGTGCCGATGCCAACGCATCGACGCCGCACCGCGTGGCGACGACCGTGCCCACGCAGGCGCTCTTCTGGATGAATGCGCCGCTGGTCCACGAGCAGTCGCTGGCGTTCGCGTCACGACTCCTCAACGAGCCCGATCCTGCGCGGCGGGTGGCCCTCGCCTACAGGGAGGCGTTCGCCCGACCGCCCACTGCGGACGAGCAGGCCGAAGCCGCCGGCTTCATCGGCCGGTATCGTGCCGCGCTCGACGCGACCGACCTGCCGGTCGGCGACCGTGACCGTCAGGCCTGGGCCGGCTTCGCCCGCACCCTGTTCGCCGCCAATGAGTTCGTCTACGTCGACTGATCCGCATCCCTCCCGCACCACTCCCGGAGACTCGCCCATGAAACCGATCCAGTGCAGCCGGCGGGGGATGCTCTGCGGCAGTGCCGGCGGCATCGGCAGCCTGGCCCTCGCCGGCATGCTTGCGGACGAGGCCCGCGGTGCGGCCGCCGGAAGCGGCTTTGGCCCACTCGCGGCGAAGCCCGGACACCACGCCCCGCGGGCGAAGTCGGTGATCTTCCTCTACATGACCGGCGGCGTGTCGCACGTCGAGTCGTTCGACCACAAGCCGTCGCTGTACGCCGCCCACGGCAGGGAGATCACGATCGACAACTGGACGGGCAAGGCGGGCAGCTTCAAGCGGTTTCTCAAGAAGCCCCACTGGGACTTCGCCCCCGGCGGCACGAGCGGCATCCAGGTGAGCGACCTCTTCCCGCACACCCGCCGCATCGTCGACGAGCTCTGCGTGATCCGCTCGATGGAGTCGGACCACACGAACCACTACGAGGCGACGCTGGAGATCCACACCGGGTCGTTCACGTTCGCCCGCCCGAGCATCGGGTCGTGGGTGAGCTACGGCCTGGGAACCGAGAACCAGAACCTGCCCTCTTTCGTGGCGATCGCGCCCAGGGTGCCCTACGCCGGCACGCAGACCTGGGGCTCCGATTTCCTGCCCGGCTGCCACCAGGGCACGCACATCGTGCCGGGTCCCGTGCCGGTGGCGAACATGAACCGCCGGGCCGTGTCATCCGCCCTTCAGGCCCTCGAGCTCGAGAGGCTGGCGGCGATGAATCGACGGCACGCGGAGGAGCGGGCGCTCGACGCGGCGCTCGAGTCGAGAATCCGCTCGTTCGAGACGGCCTTCGGCATGCAGAGCGAGGCCCCGGAGGTGTTCGATCTCTCCGGCGAATCGGCCGAGACGCTCCGCCTCTATGGCCTGAAGCCCGGCCAGACGACGGGCTTCGGCTGGCAGTGCCTCGTGGCCCGCCGAATGGCGGAGCGGGGCGTGCGGTTCATCGAGCTGATCGACACCGGGTCGTCGGGCAACTGGGATTCGCACGGCAACATGCAGGACCACGTGCCGTTGGCGAAGAACGTCGACCAGGCGATGGCGGCGCTGGTGATGGACCTCAAGCGGCGGGGCATGCTCGACGAGACGCTCGTCGTCTGGACGACGGAGTTCGGCCGCACACCCTATCACGAGAAGGCGGACCACCCGGGCCGCGAGCACCACCACCAGGCCTTCTCGAGCTGGATGGCGGGCGGTGGCGTGAAGGCCGGTATCTCCTACGGCGCCACCGACGAGTTCGGCATCGCCGTGGCCGAGGGCAGGATGCACGTCCACGACTTCCACGCGACGATCCTCCACCTGCTCGGCCTCGACCACGAGAAGCTGACCTACCGCCACGCGGGCCGCGACTATCGGCTCACCGACGTGGCCGGCGAGATCGCCACCGGCATCGTGGCGTGAGGGCCGCGACCGCGCCTCGAATCGGCCTGCCCCGCCCCGCCGAGTGACAGGCGGGCCCGGCCGTTGCTGCGTATTCTTGGCGGTACATATTCTCATGCAGCCCGGTGCCACGACTCATGGTCTCGCGGGGCGGCATGTGGGACAATCACGGACTCGCGCGGGTCCTGTCGCTGCAGGACGGCGCGGCTCGAGGAGATTCATCGATGAACGTCAGTGGAGTCCGGGCTGCCCGCTGGTGCGCCGCTGTGTTCAGCGTGATCGTCGCTGCCGGTGCGATCGTGGCGTCCGCCGCCGACAGCCCGGCCGGCACGAAGCCGCTCGTGACGTTTTCGAAGCAACGGCTCGACGAGCGGTTCTTCGCCGAAGGGGCCGGCGTCGGCGACTTCAACAGGGACGGCGTGCCTGACATCGTGGCCGGGCCGTTCTGGTTCGCGGGCCCGGCGTTCACCGAGCGGCACGCCTATTACGAGCCGAAGCCGTTCGACCCCCGGACATACTCCGACAACTTCTTCGCCTGGAGCCGCGACTTGAGCGGCGACGGCTGGGATGACATCCTCGTCTACGGCTTTCCGGGCACCGACGCCTCGTGGTTTGAGAACCCCCGCGGCGGTGACGGCCACTGGAAGCGTCACGTTGTCCTGACGCACGTCGACAACGAGTCGCCCACGTTCGCCGACATCGACGGCGACGGCCGGCCCGAGATCGTCTGCTCGGTCGGCGGCTTCTTCGGCTACGCGTCGATCGGCCGGCCCGATCCGGCCGCCCCGTGGACGTTTCACCGCATCTCGCAGGAGGTCGCCGGCGGAAAATTCGCGCACGGCCTCGGCGTGGGGGACGTCGATGGCGACGGCCGCGCCGACATCCTCGCCAAGGGGGGCTGGTGGCGGCAGCCCGAATCGCTCGCGGGCGATCCGCAGTGGGAGCCGCACCCGTTCGCGTTCGCCGGACCTGGCGGCGCCCAGATGCACGTTCGCGACGTCGACGGCGATGGCCTCAATGACGTGATCACGAGCCTCGCGGCCCACGGCTGGGGGCTCGGCTGGTGGAAGCAGACGAAGGCCGCCGACGGGAAGCGATCGTTCACCTACCAGCCGATCATCGGCGAGAAAACGTCGGAAAGTCCGTTCCGTGTGTCATTCTCGCAGATCCATGCCGTCGACGTGGCCGACATCGACGGCGACGGCCTCGACGACATCGTCGCCGGGAAACGTTTCTGGGCGCACGGGCCGGAGGGGGATCCCGAGCCCGCGGCGCCGGCGGTCGTCTACTGGTTCCGGGCCACGCGGCCGGCACCCGGCGAGGCCGAGTTCGTGCCGCACCTCATCGACGACGACTCGGGCGTGGGCGTGCAGGTGACCGCTGCCGACGCCACCGGCGACGGCCTGCCCGACATCGTCGTGGCTAACAAGAAGGGGATCTTCGTCCACACGCAGAAGCGGGAGCAGGTGCCACTGGCCGCATGGGAAGAGGCGCAGCCGCGGCGCAGGAAGCCGATGGCCGACGGGCTCCCCGCCGGCGAGGCGGCGCGGGCGATGTCGGCACCGCCAGGGTTTTCGGTGAAGCTCCTCGCAGCCGAGCCAGACGTCAGGCAGCCGATCGCGATGTGCTTCGATGACCGGGGCCGGCTCTGGGTGGCGGAGTGCTACGCCTATCCGCGGAAGGTGGCGGCTGAGGAGGCCCGCGACCGGATTCTCGTCTTCGAGGACACCGACGGCGACCAGACACTCGACTCGCGGAAAGTCTTTTACGAGGGCTTGAATCTGGTGAGCGGCCTGGCGGTGGGGTTTGGTGGCGTGTGGGTAGGCGCGGCGCCCGACTTTATGTTCATTCCCGACGCCGACGGCGACGACGTGCCCGACGGCGCGCCGCAGATCC
>JBILVO010000210.1:0-4940 GCA_044370415.1 Pirellulales bacterium | reverse complement strand
GGCCGACCGCCGGGCGGACGTCCGCCGGTACACTCGTGCAGGATCAGGCCACGCATGCACCCTCCCCAGCCATCCCACTCGATTCCCGCCGATCTCCCCGTGGCCGACGTGCTCGGCGACGTGGTGGCGGCGTCGCGCGGCGGCGCCGTCGTCGTCACCGCGCCGCCAGGCTCGGGCAAGACGATGCTCGTGCCCGCTGCCGTGCTCGACGACCTGCCGGCGCCCGCGCGGGTGGTGCTGCTGCAGCCGCGGCGGCTCGCGGCCCGGGCCGTCGCCCACCAGATCGCCAGGCTCCGCAACGCCACGCTCGGGGGCGAGGTGGGCTATCAGGTGCGGTTCGATGCGCGGGTCGGCCGCGACACGCGGCTCATCGTCGAGACGACCGGCATCATGCTCCGGCGGCTGCTCGACGACATCGCGCTCGAGGGGATCGGCGCGGTCGTGCTCGACGAATTTCACGAGCGTTCGGTCGAGATGGACCTCGTGCTCGGCCTGCTCGTGCGCGTGCGGCAGACGCTGCGGCCCGACCTGCGGATCGTGGTGATGAGCGCGACGCTGGCGGCCGAGCCGGTCGCGCGGCTCCTTGGCGGCGGCACGGCCTGCCCGATCGTGTCGACGCAGGGCCGAGTCTTCCCGGTGGACGTGAGGCACGCGCCGCGAGGCGAGCGGCGCGAGCTCGTCGACCTCGTGGCGACGGCCGTTCCCGAGGCGCTGCGGGCCACCTCCGGCCACGTGCTCGTCTTCCTGCCGGGTGTCGGCGAAATCATGCGGTGCCAGCAGGAGCTCGCGCCGGCGGCCGAGCGGCAGGGTCACGCGGTCATGACGCTCTTCGGCGACCTGCCGGCAGAGCAGCAGGACCGCGTGCTGGCCGACGTGGGCCGCCGCAAGATCGTGCTCTCGACGAACGTCGCCGAGACGTCGCTGACAATTCCCGGCATCACCGCCGTGGTCGATTCGGGGCTCATGCGGCAGCTGCGGGTGTCGCCCGCCACGGGGCTGCCCCGGCTCGAGCTCGTGCCGATCTCGCGGGCCTCGGCGGAGCAGCGGGCCGGCCGTGCCGGCCGCACCGGCCCAGGCATCTGCTGGCGGCTCTGGGACGAGGCCGCGCACCATCACCGGCCCGCCGCCGACACGCCGGAGGCCCTCCGCGGCGATCTCTCAGGACCGCTGCTGCACCTGCTGGCTGCCGGCGAGCACCGCGACTTTCCCTGGCTCGATGAGCCCCCGGCCGACAGTCTGGCCAACGCCCGCGGCCTGCTCGAGCAGCTCGGTGCGGTGGAGCGGGCCGCGACACCGGCCGACGATCGCATCACGCCGCTGGGGGAGGAGCTCGCGAGGCTGCCGGCACAGCCGAGGCTCGCGCGGCTGCTCCTCGCAGGCGCGCGGCACGGCGTGCTCCGCGAGACGTCGGTGGCCGCGGCGCTCCTCTCGGAACGGGATCCCTTCCGGGCGGGGGCACACGGCCGCAGCGGTCCTCGCGACCGCGTCACGGTGCGAATTCGCTCCGACGTCACAGACAGGGTGGCGGCATTGCAGGCGTTCCACGCCGGGCTGCCGCCGGGCCGAACCGATCTGGAAATGCATCCGGTCGGGGCCCAGAACGTGCTCCGCGCTGCGGAGCAGCTCTACCGGCTGGTCGACGTGCCACTCGCCCCGCGGGCCGACGATCCCGAGACGGCGCTCCGCCGGGCGCTCCTCGAGGCGTTTCCCGACAGGCTCGCACGGCTGCGGCCGGGCTCCCAGGACCGCGGCACGATGGTGGGCGGCCGCGGCGTGCGGCTCGACGGCGGCTCGCGCGTGCGGCACGAGCCGTTCTTCCTGGCGATCGACATCAACGACGACGGGGGCGAGGCGAGCGTGCGGCAGGCCTCGGCTGTCGAGCCCGGGTGGCTCCTCGAGGACGAGCTGGCGGCGACGAACGTCCGCCGGGTCGAGGAGCTGCTCTTTTCGCCGGCCCGCCGGCAGGTGGAGGCCCGGCTGCGGACCTGCTGGAACGACCTCGTCATCGACGAGACGCCGGTCCCGATCCGCGACCCGGCCGCCGCGGCCGCCGTGCTCGCCCGCGAGGCGCTGCCGCTGCTGCCGCGACTCCTGCCCGCCGCCGACACGGCGGCCGGGAGCTTCCTGGCCCGCGCACGCTGGCTGGCCGGTGCGGCCCCCGATCTGGGCCTGCCCCCGCTCGGCGAGGCCGACCTCGCCCGCGAACTCCCGGCGATCTGCCTGGGCCTCCGCTCCCTCGACGAGATCGCCCTGGCCGACTGGCTCTCCCGGCTGCACGCGCTGGTGGGGCACGACCGCATCGCGGAGGTCGAGCGGCTGGCGCCCGCCCACCTCGAACTGCCCACCGGCAAGCGGTACCGGCTGGCCTACGAGCCGGGGAATTCGCCGATCCTGGCCGTGCGGATCCAGGAGCTCTTCGGCGTGCGGGAGACGCCGCGGATCGCCGGCGGCCGCGTGCCGGTGCTACTGCACCTGCTCGGTCCCAACCACCGGCCGCAGCAGGTGACGAGCGACCTGGCCAGCTTCTGGAAGACGACCTACGCCGACGTCCGCAAGGAGCTCCGCCGGCGGTATCCCAAGCATTCCTGGCCTGACGACCCGCTCGCGGCACCACCGGCGAAGCCCAGGCGTTAGGAGGCTGTGGATACAGTCATCCGCCGCTGAAGGCGGCGGCAGCGAGCGGCGAAAATCGTCGCGCGAAATCATCCCGCGAGGAGACTTCCACCGTCCCAACGGTGATCGCTCCGGATCGACGCACGATCCTGCAGTCGAATCGGCTGCCGTCGGCCATCGCTGGCGGCCGGTTGTAGCGTGCATGCCCGGGATGCCGCGAAAAATGTAGGTGCCACCTGTAGCTCATGTGCGGCGCTGAATTTCGTGATTCAGAAATCGCGACCCGCGGCGCCGATCTGAAAAATGTCCGTCCGCACACACCTGGGTGCAACGCCCACGCGCGGCCGGATCTTTTCGTGCCTTCCTTTTCGTGCTCTTCCCTCCTCCCTCCCTCCTGCAGGAGCATTTCCCAATGCGTCGCGCCATGCTCGTTCTCGCCGTCATCACCAGCCTCTTCGTCGCCGCCTCCGCTTCCGCCGAGCAGATGCGTGCCAACAACGCGCAGGCCTCCGCGACCCGCAAGGGCCCGGTCGCCAAGCTGATCGAGCTGGAGCGCCGCAAGAACGAGTGGCTCCGCCAGCAGCTCGGCCGGTAGTCGACCTGCAGGACACGACGGGCCCGTGCCGTCCGGTCAGTCGGGCCGGCGAAGCGCCGCGACGACGACCGCAGCGAGTGATTCAGGAGGAGAGGCCACGTCGATCGTGACGGGCCTCTCCTCCGCCGTTGGACGCTCGAGCGAGGCACACTGGCTCGCGAGCAGCGAGGCCGGCATGTAATGCCCGGTGCGCTGCTCGAGGCGTTCGCGGATGAGCGCTTCGTCGCCGTCGAGAAAGACGAGCCGCACGCCGGGACGCCTCAACCCCAACCGGTCGCGGTAGCTCCGCTTGAGCGCCGAGCAGGCGAGCACAAGCCCGCGGCCGTCGCGGACTGCGTCGCCGATCAGGGAAGCCAGCCGATCGAGCCACGGGCCACGGGCGGCGTCGTCGAGTGGCACGCCGCTCCGCATCCGCTCCACGTTTTCCGGCGGGTGGAAGTGGTCGGCGTCGGCGAAGGGCACGCCGAGCCGGGCGGCGAGCAGTTCGCCGACCGCGGTCTTGCCGCAGCCACAGACGCCCATGATGACGACGACAGGGGGCGGGTTTTCGAGGGACGCTTCAGGCATGGATTGGATCGACGAGGGGCGTCGATAGATGATACCGCCACGGCGGACATCTGCCGCCAACAGGCCGTTCCTCGACGAGACCCCCTGCGATGACGCCCGACACGAGAGCATGGCTCGACGGCCTGCGGGCGTTCGCCAGCGATGCGGCACCGCCTCCGGGCGATCCCGCAAGACAGGCCGCCGAGCTCGCTATCCTGGCAGCCGAGCGCGCGATCGTGGCGGCGGATCTCGTCTCCTGGATCGACACGGCACTGGCCGGCCTGCTTGCCGAGCGGGCCGCAACGGGCGGCAGCCCCGAGCCCGCGATCATCCTGACGACCACGCCGGCGGGGTTCGCCGCGGCGGCGGACGTGCTCGGCCGGGACGACCCTCTCATGGAGCAGTGGCGGGAGCGATTCGCATGCGTCAGCGAAAAACACTACCGGCTCTGGTGCATCAAACACCCCGACCCCGACTACCGGCTGCACATGAACCACTGGAGCTGGATCAAGACCCGGGTGCCGCCCCAGCGACAGGCTGCGTTCGCCAGGTTTCCGCTCGCCCCCGGCGACGACTCTTGGCTGCACCGCACCGGCACAGTCGGCGCCGGCCGCGAGCGGCGGTTCTGCCACCTCTGGAGGTGGAACGGACGCACTGCCTCGCTCGTGAAGCCCTTCATCGACGAAACGGTGGCGGGCCTGTGACATGGGCGACGCGGCCGGGTGTGCCTGCCGCCACGGCGTGAGGCCTCTCGGTGGTCACGAGCCAGTGACTACCCCGCGCCCGAGAAAGTGCTCCAGGAATCGAAACGCCTGCTCGTTCGATTCCATTGATGGCGAATGCTCCGGCCGATTGGTCATCGCCACCCGGTGCTCACGGCCCAGCAGCCGGTTGACCTCCACGGCATGCGAGAGCGCGGCCCACCGCGCCGGGCCATCCTCCGAGCCGCCGGAGACGAGGAACGGCCGCGGTGCCATGAGGGCGTGCAGTTCGTGGAGATCGTGGCCCGACTCGACGAGCCGCTTGTAGGCGCCGGTCCGTGGATTCTCCGGAGTCACCTCGCCGCGGGCCCGCGTGACCGTCGGATCGAGCCCGAGGTACCAGGGCTCCTGGTAGTTGACCGCCGGCCGCGACTCGTCGAACACGATGCCGCAATCCGACCAGACTCCGCAGGCGAACGGCTCGT
>JBILVO010000091.1:0-16260 GCA_044370415.1 Pirellulales bacterium | reverse complement strand
GAGCACAGCGACGACCAAGGGACGGACGACAGACCCGAGCGTGCGGGAAGCGGCCATGGGTGCAGTTCCTGAAGCCGCCGCAGCGGTCTGGCTGAACCGGGAAAACGACTGAGTCAAGCGTACGGATGCCATGGAGTGGGCGTCAAATCGGGGGGATATCGGGAGACTGGAAAGGGCGGCGAACCGAAGGCCCGCCGGGGCAAGTATCCCATGCCGGCAACTGTCCGGCGGCGTTTTGGCCGCCTTGGAACGCGGAAATTCAGCCCTCGGCACGCCACGACCGATACACTCCGGGAAGTTTCCTACAATGGAAAAGTCCGCCGGACAGTCCGGACCGGGTGCCGCCGTGGCCCCGCGGCGTCGGCGGGTTTCCCATCACCACTCATGGGGGCGTACCGGTTTCGACCGGATGGCAAGAGGTTCAGATTGCGTGTCGTGGTTGGTCGGCTGGCCACGTTAAAAGTCGACCAAGCTTCAATTGCCGAAGCTCAGTTTTCTCTGGCTGCTTAATTAAGCAACCCCGAGCGATGGCCCCAGTCGGAAGGGCCTCCCAATCGGTCGCCAAATCCGACTCGCCCCGTTTCACCGCCTGGTACGGGCGGGGCTAAAAAAGTTCCGGGCTGGTGGGCGACGAACCCTGTCGGCCGGGGACGCGCCCGCGAGACCAAATTGACCGGATACGCACGTAGACGTCTGGGCTGAAACATCACGGGACGCGGGTTCGACTCCCGCCGCCTCCACTGTATTCACGAGCCAACGGCCATCCCTGGCCCGTTGGCTCTGACACAAGCTCGCCCTCCAGGCGAGCAACCCAACGCACGAGCCAACGGCCATCCCTGGCCCGTTGGCTCTGACACAAGCTCGCCCTCCAGGCGAGCAACCCAACGCACGAGCCAACGGCCATCCCTGGCGCTATCCAATGCAGTGCAACATCGACCGCCGCGGCCGGGCACTCCGCACGACGATGGGCATCGTCACCGACCTGATCGGCACCGGCCTCGTCCTCGCCTGGGCCAAAGGCGCCCTGCCCGATGCCTGGGCCCTCTGGGCGGGCATCGCCGCCATGCTCGGCGGGGCCTTCATGATCTTCGAGGGCGTCAACGGCTGGTGCGTCGTGCGGGCCATGGGATTCAAGACGCCGATCTGACCGCGACAGCGTCAGGCCCGCGACGCACGCGTCGGCGGCATCCCCGCGCCGACCGCATCGCACGCCCGAAAAAGGCTGGTTTTGCCTGCCGTCTGGGCCGAACTATCGTCGGTGATGCGGCGTCAGAGTCGATCCCGGCTGCCTGGAGCAGCCGCCGAACACTGGAGCAGCCGCCGAAACCTGGAGTTCCGCCCGCACGACGCATAGAACCGAAGGACCGACGGACGCGAGGCGGACCGCCGTCGACCTGCGACCGGCCGTCGCGTGCCGTGATCCTCGCCATGCCGACAAGACGGAGTGCCGAACAGATGTGGCCACGACGTGACTGGCGAGCGGATGCCCCGCGGCGGCGGATGCGGCCGTCCGCGGCCTGCCGTTTCGAGTTCCTGGAACCGCGTCGGGTGCTGGCGGCCGATCCCCTGCCCTTCGTCCAGTCGATCAGCCTGGTCGATGCCGCCACGAACGCGACGTCGCGCACCTGGAATGTCACGTTCAGCGAGGCGGTGACCGGCGTCAATGCCGCCGATTTCAAGCTCGCGCTCTCCGGGGTGACGGCGACGACGCCCGTCACCCTGTCCGGCAGCGGCGCCGCCTATCAGGTCACCGCCACCGGCGTCGCCGGCAACGGCACGGTCGGCCTGAATCTCGTCGACGACGGCAGCATCCGTGACGCGACGGGCAATCCGCTGGGCAGCCCCACCGCGGTGTCGTTCGCCACGCCGGCCAGGAAACTGGCGGCCGGCTCCGGTCCGATCGCGGTGGCAGTCGGCGACGTCAACAGCGACGGCAAGGCCGACCTGATCGCGGCCAACTACTTCGACAACTCCGTGGGGGTGCTGCTCGGAAGGGGCGACGGCACCTTCCAGCCGCAGCGGTCGTTCCCCTGCGGCTCCGCGCCCTGCGCCGTGGCCGTCGCCGACTTCAACGCCGACGGCAAGCTCGATCTGGCAACGGCCAACTACCTCGGCAACTCGGTGAGCGTGCTGCTCGGGACGGGCGATGGCGGCTTCGGGCAGCAACGGGAGTTCGCCACCGGGGCCCGGCCCGTGTCCGTGGCGATCGGCTACTTCGACGGCAACCTGCGGCCGGATCTCGCCGTGACGAACAACAACGACGCCACGCTCGGCATCCTGCTCGGAGTCGGCGACGGCACGTTCGCCGCGCAGCGCACGTTCGCCACGGGCCTGGCCCCGTCCTCCGGCGTCGTCACCGACTTCAACGGCGACGGAGATGCGGACGTCGTGACCGCCGACTACGGCAGCAATGCCATCAGCGTGCTGCTCGGCAACGGCAACGGCACGCTGCAGCCGCAGCAGCTCTATCCCGCCAACGGAGCGCCGTGGTCGGTCGCCATCGGCGATCTCAACGGCGACACCCGCGTCGACGTGGTCATGTCGAACACGAGCACCGGCACCCTCGCGATCCTGCTCGGCCTGGGGGACGGGACGTTCGTGCTGCAGCAGCTGCTCGCCGTCGGACGCACTCCGCTCGACGTCATCGTCGCCGACGCGAATGCGGACGGCAGGGCCGACCTGCTCGTCACCAACACCGACAGCGACACGCTCGGGGTCCTGCTCGGCAACGGCAACGGTTCGTTCCAGTCGCAGCGGACGTTCGCCACCGGCACGTCGCCGCGCTCGGTGGCCGTCGCCGACTTCAACGGCGACCGCAAGCCCGACGCTGTCACCGCCGACTTCGCGGCCAGATCCCTGAGCCTGTTTCTCGGCAACCAGACCGGCAGCTTCACGGGCGGCGTGGCGCAGGTCGACACCGTCGCCCCGACGGTCACGATCGCGGCCGGCACCTCCGCCCTGCGGGCCGGCCAGACGACCACGATCACGTTCACGCTCAGCGAGACCTCGACGACCTTCGGTGGCACGGACGTCGTCGCCACGGGCGGCACGTTGTCGGCATTCAGCGGCTCCGGCAGGTCCTACCGGGCCACGTTCACGCCGCCGGCAGGCTCCACGGCCGCCGGCACGATCACCATCGCCGCCGGGGCGTTCACCGATCAGGCGGGCAACGCCAATCTCGCCGCGGCGCTCAGCCCGACGCTGCGGATCGACACGGTGCTGCCGACGGTGGCGATCGCGGCCGCCGCCGCGACGCTGCGGCCGGGCCAGGCCACGACGATCACCTTCACGCTGTCGAAGCCGTCGCCGAGCTTCGGCCTCGCGGCCGTCGCGGCGACGGGCGGCCGGCTGTCGACGTTCAGGGCCGTGTCCGCCACGGTCTTCACGGCCACCTTCACCGCCGGCAACGGGGCCGTGAATCGCGGCCGGGTCGCCGTGGCCGCGGGCCGTTTTACCGACGCCGCCGGCAACGGGAACGTCGCCGGCAGCCTAGCGCCCGCGATCGTCATCGCGCCGTAGCCGCGGCGTTGTCCGCGACCGCGGCGTGGAGCCGCCACTCGCGTGGGGCCGCGATCACCCGGATCAGGTCGCCGGCGCCGAGCAGCTGGTAGACGTCCTTGGTCCAGGAGAATGCCGGTGGCATCGCACCGAGGAACGTGATCGGGCGGGGATACGCGAGCGCAAGGTTCTGCGGCACATCGCCGACCCGCAGCACGCCGAGAAACTCGGCGGCCACTGGGTCGGCGTGCGTCTCCGGCGGCTGTTCCAGGATGATCTCACCGACATGCGGATCGAGCAGGGCGGCGTAGATCGCCGGCAGGGCCGTGGCCCCACGGCCGTAGACCGCGATCGGGCCGGTGGCGGGATCCTGCCGCAGCTTCGGCGTGTAGCCGTGCGGCGCTGCGTCCTCGACCAGGTCGAACCGTCCCGCGGCGCCGAGCGCGGCGTACTGCCGCCGGATGCGGTCAGCCACCGGCCGGTAGCCGGCGGGCCGCCACAGCACGTGGCCGCGGCGCGACGCGATCAGGAACGGCCGCGGCGCGATGAGCGCACCAATGTCGGCCCAGCACGAGCGGTGGTAGTTGATCCAGAACGCGCAGTCGCAGTGGCCGTCGGTGCCGCGATCCGCCGCCATCCGCTCGACGCTGCCGCTCTGGCAGACCGGCGCCGCCGCCTTCACTCGATCATCCGCCGCCGCCAGGAACCACGAGATCGCGCCACCGCCGCTGAGGCCCGTGACCCCGATCCGCTCGCCGTCCACGTCACCGCGGCCCTGCAGGTAGTCGATCGCCCGCATCGCGTTCCACACCTCGAGCCCCGCGGGCGTGTAGCCGCGGCTCGGCCAGTCGAACCGGCCCTCCCGGTAGGTGCCATGATGCAGCCCCTGGCACTCGCCGAGCTGCACCGGGTCGAGCGCGAGCGCGACGTAGCCGTGCTGGCCGAACCAGCGCGGGTTCGCCTGGTAGGACGGATTCACCTTGCCCTGCGAATGGCCGCAGAGATAGAGCACGGCGGGCAGCCTCCCGGCCGCGTGGGCCGGCCGATAGAGATTGGCCGCCACATGCGCACCGGGCAGGCTCTGGAAGTGGATCTTCTCCACGACGTAGTCGCCGCGATCCAGCGTGCCGGTGACCGTCGCCTCCAGCGGTGTCCGTTCCGGCAACTACGCCAGCCCGAGCATCTCCAGCCACTCCGCGCGGCGCTCCGCGAGCGTCCCGCTCCAGCGCTCAGGCGACAGCGGCGACACGAGCGATTGGCCGGTGATGCCCCGCGCCTCCTCGGTCACGGCGGCCGCGATGGGAAGCCCCTGGGCGGTCACCACTCCGGCGGTCGAGCCCACCGCGGCCAGGGCCACGATGAAAACCGTCCACGCCCGCATCCACGCCACGACCACGGATCACCTCCTTCGTTTCTGAAGCTCGGCGCGGCCCGCGAAGAAGTCGACATACTCCGCGGGCTGCATCGCGCCGGCGGCCGGCAGCTCGTGGGCCACCTCGATCATGACGGTGCCGTGTGCGTGTGGGTCGCGTTGACGACGATCCGCTCCACCGGAAAGCCGGGGATCCTCTTCGCCCCCCGGCCCCGCAGGGCAGCGAGGGCCTCGTCGGGAATCGTGACCAGGTCGCAGGAGACGAACGTCGTGGTGCCGAGGAAGTGGTCGCCGTCCCGCGACTGGAGCACGAGCACCGTCGCGGTGACCGGGCTGGCTACGCCGGTCGAGATCCGCGTCCGCATCTGTCCGTACAGGGCGACCGGCTTGTCCGGCGTGATGCTCACCGTGGCGGCCCCCGCCAACAGCTCCGCAGCCGCCCCCTGTCCACGCTGCACGGCGAGCATGAGCATGAGGGCGACGACAAACAGGCGACGCTGCATTGGCGGCATGACGATCCCCCCGGAGACGTGCCTCATGCGGAGTTCGCATGCTGCGCGGCTGCACTGCTGCGGCGGCAGTGTACCGCAGCCGGCGGCCGCGATCATGCAGTCGTCCGGCACGTGCCCGCGCCCGTTAGGAGAGGATCCCGTCGATCACGTGCCCGTGCACGTCGGTGAGCCGCCGGTCCAGCCCATTGTGCCGCCAGGTGAGCTTCGTGTGGTCGATGCCCAGCAGCCGCATCACGGTGGCATGCACGTCGTGCACCGTCGTCGGCCGGTCGCGGTCGAGCGGCTTGTAGCCCCACTGGTCGCTCTCGCCGCAGGTGATGCCCCCCTTGATGCCGCCGCCGCAGAGCCAGGTCGTGAAGACGAAAGGATTGTGATCCCGGCCCCTGCCCCCCTGCGAGCTCGGCATCCGGCCGAACTCCGTCGTCCAGAGCACGAGCGTGTCGTCGAGGAGACCGCGCTGGTCGAGATCCTTGATCAGGGCGGCGGCGCCCCGGGCCATGCCGGTGGCCAGCGGTCCGTGATCCCGCTCGACATCCTCGTGCGAGTCCCAGTTGCGGCGGGGGAAGCCGTTGTCATTGCCGCTCCAGACCTGCACGAACCGCACGCCCCGCTCGAGCAGCCGCCGGGCCGTCAGGCACCGCAGCCCGAAGTGGTGCGTCTCCTCCTCGGCGTTGATCTGGCTGGGCCAGCTCGCCCGTCCGCGATCCAGCCCGTAGAGCTTGAGCACGTGCTCCGGCTCGCCGTCGATGTCGAGCGCCGCGGGCGCGGCCAGCTGCATTCTGGCTGCCAGCTCGTAGCTCTGGATCCGGGCCTCGAGCCGACTGTCACCCGGGCGGTCCTCGAGATGCCGTCGATTGAGCCGACCGATCAGGTCGCGGGCCGCGGCCTCGGAGCCGGCGCCGACGAATGTCGCCGCGGCGTGCGGGCGGAGGTCGGCCAGCGGCTCGTCCGCGGCGGGCTGCACGACCGTGCCGCTGTATTGCGACGGCAGGAACCCGGCATCCCAGTTCTTCACGCCATTGGAGCCGTAGCCGCGGTGGTCGGGGAGCACGACGAACGTCGGCAGGTTGTCGTTCATCGAGCCGAGGGCGTAGCTCACCCAGCAGCCCGCGCCGGGGAAGCCCGGCAGCACGAAGCCGGTCGTCTGCAGGAGCGTGGCCGCCGAGTGCACGCCCGAGGTGCTCACCATGTTGTGGATGAACGCGATCCGGTCGACCACGTCACCGAGCGCCGCCACGGGCTCGGCGAGCAGCTTGCCGCTCTGGCCGCGGGCCGCGAACTCCCACACGGGCTTCAGCCACGGCCCCAGGCCGTTTTGAAACGCCTCCACAGGCTCGCCGAAATCGCTCGGCTGGCCGTGGTGCTTCACGAGGTCGGGCTTGAAGTCGAAGAGGTCGATGTGGCTGGCCGCCCCCGCCATGAAGAGCTGCACCACCCGTTTTGCTTTGGGCGGATAGATGCACGCCGGGTGCAGGCTCGCCCCAGCTGTGGCGGTGCCGGCGGCCGGCGCGGAGCGGTCGCCGGCCAGCATCGCCGCCAGCGCGATGCCCCCCAGACCGCCGCCCGACCGGGCCAGCCATTCGCGGCGGGTGACCGATGGGCCAAGCCCTGCGGCGGCGTGCCAGGGGGAGTCGTGTGCCATGAGGTCCTTCAGTCCACGAAGGCGAATTCGTTGAGGTTCAGGATGGCACGGCAGACGTTGGCGAGCCCGTGTGCCTGCGCGACGTCGCGCAGGACGGCGGCCTCCTCCGGGTCGGGATCGCGGCCGATGGCCAGTTCGAATGCCCGCCTGACCTGCGCCGCCGGATCGTCGCCGACGTCGCGCACGACGCGGTCGGCGAATTCCCGCGACTGCACCACCATGAAGCCGTTGTTCAGAAGCGCCAGAGCCTGCAGCGCGGAGATGCTCTCGTTCCGCTTCTCAACCCGCATCGAGGGGTCGGCGCAGTCGAGGCAGGTCATGAAGGGCTGCGTCTGGCTGCGGACGACGAACCGGTAGACGCCGCGGCGCCAGGTCGTCGCATCCTCGGGGTCGGCGAGGTCGTAGCGGTAGTGGGGCGAGTGCTCCGGATGCTCGATCCTGAAATCCTGCCAGCCCGGGCCGCCCATCGTGAGGTCGAGCGTGCCGGCGGCCGCGAGCACGGCATCGCGGATCGCCTCCGCCTCGAGCTTCCGCCGGTTCTGCCGCCAGAGGTATTGGTTGTCGGCGTCGATCGCGGCACAGTCCTCCCGAGCAACGCTTGACTGGCGGTAGGCCGCGCTGGTGACGACCAGCCTGTGCAGGCTCTTGAGCGAGCCACCGCCGTCACGGAACTCGGCCGCCAACTGGTCGAGCAGCTCGGGATGCGTCGGCGCCGCGCCCATCCTCCCAAAATCGCTCGGGGTGGCGACGATGCCCCTGCCGAAGTGATAGTGCCACACTCGATTGACGATCGATCGCCAGGTGAGCGGATTGTCCGGGTTCGCGATCCACGTCGCGAGCGCCGCCCGACGGTGCCCTTCCGCATGGTCCGGCTGCAGATCGAACCGCGCCGGCAGGGCCTCCACCAGCGAGAGCGAACCGGGGCCGACCTCGTGCGCGGGGGCAAGGACGTTGCCCCGGGAGAGCACGTGGATCGGCCGCGGCGTGCCGCCGCGCCTGTGGGAGGTGGCTGCATACACGGCCGACAGCGGCCGCAGCGACTTCCGCTCGACGTCGACCGCCGCGACCTGGTCCCGCACATCGTCGGCTTCGGCCCGCAGCGCGGGAGCGACGGTGCCGTCGAGCAATCGCTCCCGCTCCACCTGCAAGGCCGCCGTCGCGTCGGCGGCCCCGGCCGGGCTCGCGCCGTCGACCAGGTTTCGCCGCGCCCACCGCGGAGCCGCCTCGATCGAGTCGGCCGCGGTCACCGCGGCGTCCCGGGCGACGTTCGCGCCGTGGTCGTCGAGCGCCTGCAGCTCCGCCAGCGCGAAGATGAAGTCGCCCTTGCGGGCCGCGAGCTTCGTGGCCGTGACGCGGACGTACCGGCCGACGCCATCGACGGGATGAGACCGCGGTGCCGTGCCGGGATTCGCCACGTCGGCAGCGGCGAAATCGGCCACCCGCGTCACCCCGTCGCGAAACTCCGGGTCGTTCGCCACCTCGACGCGATACCGCGGGGGAAAGCCGAAGCCGGCGCCGATCTGATTGAACGTGTCGTGGCAGGGGTGAAGCACGATCGCCGCGATCGGCAGTTCGCGGCCCAGGTCGACCTGCACCCACTTCACGGTGTCGGCGACGGGCGCGATGCCGCTGTGGTAGCCGTAGGCGGGGCCGGGATTGCCGTCGGTGAGCTTCGGGGCGGCAGCGATCAGCGTGTCGATCTCGGCCAGACGCGGTCCGGCCGCCTTGGCGATCTCCACGTCGATCTCCTTCCTGCGGGCTTCGAGCGACCGCTTCTTCGCGTCGAGGGCGGCATGCTGCCGCATCAGCGCCGGATCGGCCGCATACTCCCGATCCTCGCGGTCGATCGCGGCGAACACCGCCTGCAGCGAGTAGTAGTCGTCCTGCGTGATGGGATCGAACTTGTGGTTGTGGCACTGGGCGCAGTGGATCGTCACGCTCGCGAACGTGCCGATCGTGTTGGCCACCATGTCGTCGCGGTCGAGGTGGCGGGCGATCTTGCCGTCGGTCTTTGTCTCCGGCACCTCGCGGTGGCCGATGAAGTCCCATGGGCCGGCCGCGATGAAGCCGATCGCCTCCTGACCGTCCTGCGTGTCGGCAAAGAGCACGTCGCCCGCCACCTGCTCCGCGACGAACCGGGCGTAGGGCTTGTCGGAGTTCATCGCCCGGATCACGTAGTCGCGGTAGGGCCAGGCGTTGGGCCGGGGCTTGTCCTTGTCGTACCCGTGCGTGTCGCCGTAGTGGACGACGTCGAGCCAGTGCCTGGCCCAGCGTTCGCCGTACCGTGGCGACTCGAGCAGCCGATCGACGAGCGCGTCGTAGGCCGCCGGATCGGGGTCGCCGACGAAGCCCGCGACCTCTTCCGGGGTGGGTGGCAGGCCGGTGAGGTCGAAGCAGAGCCGGCGGATGAGCGTGCGGCGGGCGGCGACGGGCGCTGGCGTGAGCCCTTTTTCGGCAAGCGCGGCGCGGATGAAGAAGTCGATCGCGTTTCGCTCGGCTTCGACGCCGGGCAGCGACGCGAACGCGGCCACGCGGGGCGGCACCGGCGGCGCCGCCAGCGGCCGCCAGGCCCAGTGGTCGAGCCGCTCGTCCCGGACGGGGGTCGGTGCATCGTCGGCACCGGGCCACGGCGCGCCGGCGTCGATCCAGGCCGCGAGGGCCGCGACGTCCTGCGGAGAGAGCCGCCCGCCCTCGGGGGGCATCATCTGTTCGGCGTTCGTCGTGGTGATCCGGCGAATCAGTTCACTCTGCGTGGCCTTCCCCGCCACGACCGCGGGGCCGAAGTCGCCCCCCTTGATCGCCGCGGCCCGTGAGTCGAGCCGCAGGTGCGATTCCTGGGCGTCGGGGCCATGGCACTCCAGGCAGCGGGCGGCGAGGACTGCCCGCGCTGCAGCGTGGGGATCCTCCGCGGCCCGCGCGGCTGCGCCGACGACCATGACCATGACCGGGGCCAGGGCCGTCGCCGAAACCAGGGCTGGGAGCCGCAGGAGCATTGAAACACGCTTTCTCCTCCCAGTATGTGCCGCCGCCAGCACGATTGGCACCCGCGGGATTTTTTCTCGACGTTCGGTACCAATTCTCCGGGCTGCGGCACAGTTCCTGTGGCAGGATGGGGTTGCGTCCGGCAGGGCCCCCGCGCCTCGACCTCCGGATCGCCCGACATGCCGCCCCCCGACGACGCCGAGTACGAGCTGTTTCTCACGCTCTTCGCGCGGCACCATGCTCGGGTTCAGGCGTACGTGCGCTCCCTCGTGCCCGATGGGGGCGATGCGGACGACGTCTTTCAGGCGACGAGCCTGATCCTGTGGAGGAGTTTTGGCACGTTCGATCGTGACAGGGATTTCCTGCCCTGGGCGCTCGGCGTGGCGCGACACCAGGTGCTGATGTTCTGGCGCAGGGCGCGGCGAGACCGGCACTGTTTCAGCGACTCCTTGCTGGAGACGCTCGCCGACGAGTCCCTCCACCGTGCCACCGAGGCCGGCGATCGGCAGCGGGCGCTCGACGCCTGCGTGCACGATCTGTCGCCGCGACAGCAGGAACTGATCAGGATGTTCTATGCGGAAAATCTTCCAGCAGACGCCATCGCGGCTGCCTGGGATCGTTCCGTCCATGCGGTCTACAAATCGCTCAAGGTGACGCGCAAGGCGCTCTTCGACTGCGTGAAGCGACGACTGGCCGCGGACGGACTGGAGGCGGAATGATGCCGGGCGACGCTCGTGATTTCCCGGGTCCTTCCGCAGACGGCGAGCGCATGCTGGCCGCGATGGGCCACTACTTCACGGGCACGCTCGACCCGGCGGATGCAGCGTTCCTCGAAACGGTGCTCGCCGACGACGCCGACGCCCGCCGGGAATTCATCGATCATGCGTGGATCCACGCGCTCCTGCCGGCCACGGCCCTCACCGCCGCAGGCAACGCCCGCCCGCTCCTCGCCGCCCGCATGATGCGCGGCCTGCCGGATCACGGGGCGGCCCGGCGGATGCGACTCGCCACCGTCGCAGCGGGCTTGGTGCTGGCCGCCGGCTGCCTTCTCGCGGTACTCGCGCGATCGCCGACTCCACGCCCTCCAACGGCTGCGGGAAGCGTGGAAGAGCCCCACTATGACGACCGGCAGTTTCCGGTGGCGACCGTCGCCGTACTGCACGACGAGGAACCGCCTGCGGATGCAGCCGTTTCCTCGCCTTCCCGCGGTCGCGACATCCCGCCTTCGACAATCGATTCCGCGCAGACGGGAATCCGGCTCACATCGGCGGACGGCGCGGACGTCCGACTGGCGGGCGATTCACGATTCGGCTTCGCGAGCGCCGCGTCCGGGCTGCTCTATCGCGGCAGCGTGCACGCCCGTGTCGCCACTCCAAAGCGGTCGTTCGCCGTGGTGGCGTCAAACCTTCGCGTCGTCGACCTCGGCACCGAATTCCGGGTCAGCCAGGTCGGGGAGCACGACATCGCCGTGTCGGTCCTCGATGGCGACGTCGAGGTGCAGTCCCGTGCCCGGCTGCCGATCTGCTACTGGGCGTTCGACGAGGACTCGCGGGGTCGTCCGGCCACGCCCGCCGGCAGCGGGGGCCTGCCGATCGAACTCGGGCCGGCCGCAACAGCGTGCGCGGGCATCGTGGGCCGCGGCGCCGTGGCCTTCGACAACACGGCGGGTGCCTACGCGCGAGTGCGCGGCGGGACGGCCGCTAAAGTCGGGCTGGGAACGCTGTCGGCCGCCGAGGGAATCTCGATCGAGGCCCTCTTCATCTCGCGTTGGAGCGGGGACTTCATGGACTATGACGAGATCTATCGCAAGGAGGACGGCACCTGTCGCGTACTGCTCAGCTTCCAAAACGACGGCACGCGCAACGCACCGTTGTCGGAGCCGGAGGTGGCTGCCGGCCCGTGCCTCTCGTTCGGATTGCATGTTTCCGGCCGCGGTTACCGCGAACTCGACATGCCACTCGACGGACGGGAGGGCCGCCCCGACGTTGCCGCGCTCACCGATGGCCGGCCGCACCATGTGGTGGCCACGTTCGACAGCTTCACGGGCTTGAAGGCGATTTTTATCGACGGTGTTCTGCGGTCTGCCCACACCTATCCCGTGGGCTCGCTGATCATGAGCGGCGGTCCCGCCCCTGCCACGATCGGCAGCCTCGACGGCCGCGAGAATTTCCATGGCGTCATCGACGAAGTCGCCCTCTACGACTTCGCGCTGACCGCCGAGGAGATCGCCCACCACTCGGCCCGCGCCCGCCGCGGGGAGCGGTATTTCGACGACGCCGCCCTCACGCCGAACGCGGCGCGGTGGCAGGTAATCACCCGCATCACGGCGGGGAGCACCATGGTCTTCGACAGCCGCTCCGGGTTTGTCGTCGAGTGACCTTATGCGGTGGCAGCCCGCGCACTGGCCTCACGGCCCCGCGTCCGGCTCCAGCACCACCGCGACCGGGAGCGCATCGCCGAAGGTCGTGAAGTCCTTGAAGGTCCAGACGACCTGCTTCGCCGGCGTGACCTCGATGATCTGCGGGTTGTCCGGCCCCGCGTGGCAGTTGACGAACAGCGTGTTGCCGTTCGACCTGCGGCTCACCTGCGTCACCCAGGCAAGCGTGATGCCCGGCAGGTCGTGCTGGTCGAGCTTCCAGACGATCTCCTTCTGCGGAGTCACCTCGAGCACGCTGTGGCCGTTGCCCGTGCCGATGAGCGTGTTGCCGTTCGCCAGCCGGACGGCCGCATAGACCTGATCGCCGAACGCCGCCGGCCCGTGCCCGCCACGACGCTCCTTCCCGAAGAGCGGCACGTCGAACTCCCAGATCACTCGGCCGGCGGCGTCGTATTCGCGGACCACGCCGTCCCGCTCGTGCGCAACGAGATACGTGCCGGCCTCCGTCTTGCGGGCGTTGCGGGTGTCGGAGTGCGCGGCGGGATGATCGACGGTGAGTCCGATCTCCTTCTGGATCCTGCCGTCACGGCCCACCTCGATGATCCGCGCCGGCCCCGATTCCACGATCATCGTCGTGCCGTCGGCAAGCCGCTGGAAGGCGCGCACCTCGACGGGCCGCCCCGTGTTGCCTCCCCCCTGGGCTTCGTATTCCCAGACCACGTTGCGGTCGGCATCGATTTCGACGATCCGCGTCCAGCCGTCCTGAAAGAGGAGGTGGCCGTCGGGCAGGAGGTGCAGGTCGTGGATCGCGCCGTTCGGCCGGCTCCATTCGACGGCGCCCGTGGGCCCGATCGCGGCCAGGATTCGCTTCGAGCCGTCGGCGGCGATCACCCGGCGGCCGGCGCCGGTCTGCACCGCCGTGACGGGCGGCGGTGGCTCAGCGCGGCCGGCCGCAGCAGCGACCGCGAGCGAGACGACCGCCGCGGCCAGACGGCGCCCGCCCACGATCGCGACCATCCTCCGCATGCCATCCCTCCGCTCGCAGCCCCGATCCTCCGTCGATCCAAGCCCCGCGGGAGTGTATCGCGCCGCCGAACCGGCGTTGCCTGCCGGCCGCCACATGAGGCACAGTACGATGCACGGGACGTGACGAGGGCTGCCCCAGTCGCTGGACGCCCTCGACGACCGCAGCGACGGAGATTCACGCAGCATGCACGAGCCGACATCGCCGCCGATGGCCGCTTCGACTCCCGGCGAGGCTCCGATCGCCGTGATCATGGCGGCCGGCCGGGGCACGAGGATGGGGGGCGATCTGCCGAAGGTGCTCTTCGAGGCCGCGGGAAAGCCGCTCGTGCGCTGGGTGCTCGATGCGCTCGAGGCGGCGGGCGTCACCGACAGGATCGTCGTCGTCGGCTACCGGGCAGACCTGGTGGAGAGGGCGTTGGCCGGCCTGCCGGGAGTGTCCTTCGCGGTGCAGAAGGAGCAGCGTGGCACCGGCGACGCCGTCGCGGCCGCCGCCGGCCTGATCGCCGAGCGGATCCGCGGCGCGACACTGGCATCCCATCGGCCCGTCGTGGTCGTCTGCGGCGATTCGCCCATGCTCCGGCCCCGGAGCGTCGCGGACCTGCTGCGGCGATTCCACGAACTGCAGGCTGCCTGCCTGCTCGGCACGGCCGTGACGGAGGATCGAGGCGGCCTCGGCAGGATCGTCCGCGACCCGCAGGGCAGGTTCGTAGGCATCGTCGAGGAGAAGGACGCCACCCCGGAGCAGCGTGCCATCCGCGAGGTGAACATGAGCACCTACGTGTTCGAGGCCCGGGCGCTGCTGGAGGCTCTGTCGCGGCTGGGCAACGCCAATGCCGCGGGGGAGTATTACATCACCGACTGCCCGGGCATGCTCCTGGCGGACGGACGCGTGGTGCAGGCGGTCGACTGCCTCGACCGGAGCGAGACGCTCTCCGTCAACACGCCGGAGCAGCTGGCGGCCGTCGCGGCGGCCCTGGCCGGGCGGTCCGACCACTCGAGGCCGTGAGCTGCCCGGCGCCGCATCGCCAGCCCGCTCCGCTTGAACATCCCCTGCCGCGGCGTCACAGTGTCGCTGCGTCGCCGAGCGTTCCAGCCCCCGCCCGCAGGCTTTTCGATGAACGATCTCAAGATCTTCAGCGGTCCGGCCAACGTGCCGCTCGCGCAGGACATCTGCCGCTACCTCAACCTGCCGATGGGGAAGATCTCCATGGGTCGGTTTCCCGACGGCGAGATCTCGTGCAAGATCGACGAGGACGTCCGCGGCCGCGACGTCTTCATCGTGCAGCCGACGAGCCCGCCCGTCGACGAGAACCTGATGGAGCTGCTCGTGATGATCGACAGCTTCAAGCGGGCCAGCTCCTACAGGCTCACGGCGGTGATCCCCTACTTCGGCTACGCCCGCCAAGACCGCAAGGATTCGGGCCGCGTGCCGATCACCGCCAAGCTGGTGGCCAATCTGATCACGCGGGCCGGGGCCGACCGCGTGCTCGCGCTTGACCTGCACGCCGCGCAGATCCAGGGCTTCTTCGACGTGCCGGTGGACCACCTCTACGCGGCCCCGGTGCTCAACAACCATCTGCAGTCGCTCGACCTGCCGCACGACGAGCTCGTCGTGGTGAGCGCCGACGCCGGTGGCATCAAGCGGGCGGTCGGCCACGCCAGCCACCTCGGCGTGCCGCTGGCGATCGTCGACAAGCGGCGGCTGAGTGCCGACACCACCAAGAGCACAAACATCATCGGCGCCGACGTGTCGGGAAAGGTCGCCCTGATGTTCGACGACATGATCAGCACGGCGGGTTCGATCTGCTCGGCGGCCGACGTGGTCCATCGCCACGGTGCCAAGGCGATCTACGCCGCCGCGACCCACGGGCTGCTCGTCGGCCCAGCGATGGAGCGGCTCAAGGCGGCGCCATTTTCCGGGATCATCATCACCGACTCGATCCCCCTCACCCCGGGCAGGACGCTGCCGAACATCACGGTGCTGTCGATCGCCAGCCTACTGGGGCAGGCGATCAAGCGGATCCACCGGAACGAGTCGGTCAGCATGATGTTCCAGTGAGGCGGCGGGCCCACGGTCCTGCGGGCCATTTCCGCCGGAGCCGGAGGGCCGCGGGGCTGCGGTGCCCCCTGGCGCCGCCCAGGCCGCTCCGGACGCCCCCGGCCGCGGCAAAACGGGCCGCTGATCGGGGCATCCCGGGTCGACTTGCGGAACGGTCCGACCGTGTCAGAATATGGGGCTTTCCCAGAGGAGTTCCCATGAGCGATTCGGTCGAAGTCAAGCTGCGGAAGGGCACCGGAAGCCGCGAGAGTCGGAAACTGCGAGGCGAGGGCCTCGTGCCGGCGGTGCTCTATGGCCACGGTGAGAAGTGCGTCAACCTCGTCGCTACCCGCGAGGCGGTGGAGGGAGCCGTGCGACACGGCAGCCGGATCGTCGAGCTCAAGGGGGCCGTGAAGACGAGCGCCCTCATCCGCGAACTCCAGTGGGACACGTTCGGCGTGGAGCCCGTGCACGTCGACTTTCTGCGGGTCAGCGCGACCGACCGCGTGAAGGTGCGGGTGCCGGTCGACCTCAAGGGCGAGTGCCCCGGCCAGCGGGCCGGCGGCGTGCTGAGCCTCGTGATGCACGAGATCGATCTCGAATGCACCGCCGACGCCGTGCCTGAGCGGATTCACGCCCTGGTGGGCAGGCTGCAGGTGGGCGGCACGATCAAGGTGCACGACCTGGAGCTGCCCGCGGGCACGAAGGCCCTCGCCGATGCCGAGGGCGTGGTGGTCACCTGCGTGGTCCCGGCGGCCAAGGGGGACGAGACCGCGGTTTCTGTCGCTGCCGAGCCGGAACTGATCGGCCGCA
>JBILVO010000090.1:0-16268 GCA_044370415.1 Pirellulales bacterium | reverse complement strand
ACGACGCTGCCGTCGATGGACACCGGCCCGCGATCGGCCCGGCCCACCGGGCGTCGTTCTCCGTGTGGGGCTCACGCCGCCGGCGCGCGCACGAGGTCGGCGTGCATCACCTTCCGGCACTCCAGGCACGGTCGGGCCACGAGGCCGGGGCGGGCGCGTGCGGCCTGCTGACGCTCCTCGACCACCCTCCCGCCGACGACGGCGTCGCCCTCGCCGACCGCCGCGACCTGCACGAATCACAGGCCGACTGGCGGAACAGCTGGCGCGAACTGCCCACCCACCATGTCGCATGGCACACGCTGGCCATTCCCTCCGCGACCGGTGGCGACGAGGAATTGGCCACCGCGATCTGGTCGGCGCTCGAGGGGCTGACGACCGATCCGCACGGCCCGCTCCAGGTCATCCGCTGCCACGTCGAGTGCGGCACGAGCGTCGCGCGGCGGGTGCGGATCGCGGAGATCGCCGCCGAGACGCTCGCCCGGGTGCGGCAGCTCTTCGATGCCCGCACGTTCCGGGCGTGGTGCAACGAGCTGCTCGCCGATCCGGGCGAGTCGCTCGTGGCGATGTGCCACAACCGATCCGGTGCGAAGCCCGGCAGCACCACATCCTTCTCCACCGCACTGGCCGACATCTGCACCCGGATCGAGGAGAGCCGCCTGCCCGGAGTCCCCGCCGACATGGCCCGCGAGGCGGCCTGGCTCGCCCTCGAACTGATCGAATCCACCTGACGAACGGCGCCGCGTGACGGCGATCCGGAGGAGTTCGCGACCATGCACATCGAGAGCATCCACATCGAGCGATCGGGCTCGCTGACCGACGTCACCATCGACCGGCTCGGGCCGGGCGTCCAGGTGCTGCACGGCACCAATGAGACCGGCAAGACGTCGTTGCTGGAGTTCGTCCGCGCGATGTTCTTCGGGTTCGAGGGGCTGTTTCGCCGCGGCGTGCTCGACCCCCGGCGGCCCTGCGCTGGCCGCATCGTCGTGGGCACCGGCGAAGACGGCCGCCGCCTGGCGATCGAGCGGCGGCACGAGGGGCCGGAGCTGGCCACGCTGACGCAGTCCAGCTACGAGGACGACATCGTCGGGCTCGGTGGCGACACCGGCGACTTCGTCTCCGTGACCGATGTCGCGCCTCCGGTCGACGACCTGCCCTGGAACAGGCCCTACCTGCAGGACGTCGTCGGTGAGATCGACGAGCGCACATTCACCAACGTGATGGCGTTCGGGCTCGACGAACTGCACGAGCTGCGCACGCTCGAGCCGGAGGGCTGCGGCAGCCGCCTCTACGAGCTCGCCAGCGGGCTCGACCGCTCCAAGGTGAGCCGCGTGCTCGCCCACATCCGGCAGGCGATCGAGCGGCTCGATTCGTCCGATCCGGCGCTCTCGCCGATCGAGTCGTTGCGGCTGCGACGGCACGAAGTGCTCGACCGGATCGCGGCGCTGAAGGCGCCGGCCGTCGCGGCGGGCAGCCTGCTGGCCGAACTGGCCCGCACCGACGCCGAAATCGCGCAGCTGGAGGGCTCGATCGCCCGGTCGGTCGACGCCGAGAACGTCGTGCGCCGCGTGCTGCCGATCGAGCCGCTCTACCGGGCCTACCGCGAGACGGCCGAACAGCTGCAGGAGATGGTCGGCGCGCGGCTGGTGCACGCCGACCTCGACGCCTGGAAGCGAGCCAGCCGCACGCACCGCAAGCTGGCACGGCTGACGCGGCGACGGCACCGAACGCGGGGCCGCCTGGCCCGCAGCCTCGCGGAGATCCCCGCCGAGTCGGCGGTGTGGAAGAAGCGGGCTGCGGTGGCGGCGCTCTGCGAGGATCAGCCGCGGCTCGAACGGGCCGTGGCCGAGGTGTCCCGGGCGGAGGCGCATGCGCGGCTCGCGGCGCGGCGATTTGGCGAGCAGATCGGCGCCGCCGGACTGTCGCGGATCGTCGCCGTCGCCGGCGGACTCGATTCGGCCGACGCGCTTCCCGACGGCGTGCTGCCCGAGGGCTTCATGCGGTCTTTCGGCGCGCTGCGCGCCCGCGCACGGGAATGCGCCGCGGCGTCCCGCGAGGTGTCCGCCGCCCGCCGCGGTGTCGCCGAGGCGAAGGAGACGCTCGAAGGCACCCGCGGGCTCGTCAAGGGCGGCTCCGGCGTCCGCGGAATGACGATCGCGGAAGCGATCGAGGAGGCCACGGCGCGGGCGACTGCCTACCGCAATCGCCTCGCCGCCGCCGAGCAGCTCGCGGAGCTGGATCGCTCGATCGCCAGGCTCGATCAGGAGGTGGCGCAGCACCTCCAGGGTCAACTCCTGCCACTGAGCTGGCTGATTCCGCTCGGCGCCGTCTTCGTGACCGGGGCCGCCATGCTGCTCTCCGGCCTGCTCCTTCCCTCGACGGTCACCGGCCCGCTCGCCTACGCCCTGGCCGCCCTCGGCCTGGCCGGCACCGGCGTGGCCTCGGTGACCACTTGGACGCTCGACCGCACTGCCTCGACGAGGCTCGAGGCGGCCCGCGCCCAGAACGCGATGGTGCACCGGCAGCGCGAGGAGCTGCTTGGGCAGTGCGCCCTGCTCGACAAGAAGATTCCGGCGGACGCGTCCAATCCGCTCGACCGCCGGCTCGCGGCGGTGCAGGTCGAGATCGACCGCCTGGAGGAGCTGGCGGCCCGCGAGGGGTCGATGCACCAGCTCTCCGACAAGGTGGCCGTCGCCGAGCAGGCGCTCAAGCGGGCGCTGTCGCGGCGGAAGGCGGCCCGGCTCCGGTGGCAGCACGGCCTGGAGAGCCGCGGCCTTCCGTCCACGCTCTCCCCGCGTGAAGTGAAGCAGATCGGCCTCCATCGCCACACGCTCATGACCCTCGACGACGATCGGCGCCGGCTGTCGGACGAGGCACGGCAGCGACGCGAGGAGCTGGCCTCGCTCGCGAAGCGGATCGACGACCTGATGGTCGAGTGCGATCTCGTCCCGGAATCGACCCCGCTGGACCACGTTCGCCAGCTGCGTGAGCGGCTCGAGGCGGAGTCGCTGGCTCACCGCCGTCGCCACACGCTCGCACGCAAGCTGGACCGTGCCCGGGCCGCCCACCGCCGGGCCAAGAAGCAGCTGCGGATCGCGGAGCACCACGTCCAGGACTTCTTCAAGCGCTGGGGAGTGGCCACAGAAAAGGACTTCCTGGCGAAGGTCGACCGCCGGCCGCTCTTCGAGCGGACCAAGCTGGAGGCGGAGGAGGCCGAGACTGCCTGGCTCGAGACCCGGCACCGCGTCACCGAACCGGCTGAACTCGACGGCTGGCTCGCCGAGCCGGTGGATCTCGCGGACCGCACGTCGACGACGGCAGTGACGCCCCTGGAGCAGCGACTGGCCCGGGCCTGCGAGGCGACCGATCGACTGCGGACCTCCCTCGCACTCGCCCGTGATCGCCGCGCTGGCATCGCCGCGAAGGTCGACGGCACGTCCCGCGACTGCTGCACGGAACCGCTGCAGGCGGAATTGGCGGACGTGGAGCACCAGCTCGCGGCGCAGCTCGACCGCCGACGCCTGCTCGAGCGGACGGGCCTCCTCCTCGAGGAGACGCGGCTCGCCGTCGCCCGCGACCATCAGCCGCCCGTGCTCCGCGACGCGTCGCACTGGCTGGGCCGCCTCACCGAAGGACGCTACGTGTCGATCACCACCACGATCGACGAGCCACGGCTCGAGGTGCACGAACGGGATGGCACGGTCTGGATGCCGGAGCGGCTCAGCCGAGGCACGCGGGAGCAGGTCTTCCTCGCCCTGCGGCTGGCGCTCGTCCGCGACCTGCAGCGGCACGGCGTGCAGCTGCCGGTCGTGATGGACGACGCGCTCGTCAACTTCGACGACGAGCGGGCGCGGTCAGCGGCCCGGGTGCTCGTGGACTTCGTCTCCGACCAGCCCGGTCGGCGGCAGATGCTGGTCTTCACCTGCCACGCCCACATCGCGGAGATCTTCGCGGCCACCGACGCCTCGGTGCGGTCGCTGAGCGACCCGCGGCGGGAGTGGAAGCGGCCGGCAGCACTCCCCCCCGTGCCGCCGACTCCCGCACCGATCCCAGCGCCGCCCCCGGTGCCAATTCCGGCGCCGCTGCATGTGCAGGCTCTGCCGCCGGAGCCGGCGCCCGCGCCGCCGGCGGACGACCGCGGATTCGACGACGGGCCCCACGCGTGGCCTGCAGAGGAGTTTTTCTTCAGTCCGACGGGTGGCTACGCAGCCGCTCGCGGCCATGTTCACGGCGCCGGAGGAACCACCGGCGACCGGCCAGCCACGCCGCCCCGCAGCGGCGACCCGAGGCCACGGCCCCGTCGACGGTCGCGTTAGCTGGCTGTGGAAAAAGCCATCCCTGGCCTTTTTCCACGAGGGCGAGCAGCGAAAAAGCCAAGGTTTTTCGGCGCTCGCTGCCGCCGCCTCCAGCGGCGGATGACTTTATCCACGGCCCCCTAGCCGTGCCGAGCGGCTCGAGCGGTCACACGTCGAGTCAGACCTTGGCTCCGACCGCCTTGGCTCAGACCTGGAAGAAGGCCTTCCGTCAGACCTTGATCAGGCCCGACTGGATGTCGCGCAGATAGCGGGCTCGCATGTTCGCGAGCAGCTGACCGAGATACGCGTTCGCGCCCAGCGAAAGAAACAGGGCGATCAGGCTTCCGGTGAGCAGGCCCCACGGCCGCTCCCCGGCCTTCGCGACCACCGCACCGGTCGTCGGGTCGACGTCGGCGATCCGCGACGCCGCCGCCAGCACCGGGGCAGTCCGGGGCCTGCGCGACGCCTCGATCACGGATCGCTCCACTGCGGGCGGCCATGCGTCGGCAACGTAGATCTTCACGCGGCGGACGTCGCGGGCGTCGGCGGGCACGTCGCTGGTGAACGTGTAGGGATTGCCCCCGCGGACCAGGTCGGGCTCCACGCGGACGAGGTAATCGCCACCGCCGCCGGCGTCGGGGACGAACGCCGCTTCGATGCCAAAGGCGGCGGGCGCACCCGCGATGAACACCGCCGTCACGATCAGGATCGCCCGCGTCATCTCGCTCCTCCAGAATGTGTCCCGGCCCGTCAGGGCCTCACGGCACCCGCGGCCGACTGCGGCCAAAGCCCCTGGCGGCCGTGGCATCCCGTTCTCGATCCCGCCACCGCTCACGAGGATTTCACACTCTCGTCGGCGGTTTGTGCAACTCCTGCGGCCGGCACGGCCCCCGACAGTTCCGCCGGCGCGGCCGCTCCGCCCCGGGAAAGGCTGTCGATCTCGGCCTGCAGCATCGTCAGCGCGGCCTGCAGGAACGCCACGGCGATCGGCCCCACGAAGATGCCGATCGGCCCCAGGGCGCCGACGCCTCCGAGCACGCTGAGCAGCGCCAGTAGCGGATGCAGCTTCGACTGACCGTGCAGCACGATCGGCTTGATGATGTTGTCGACCGTGGAGACCACGCACGCCCCCCACAGTGCCAGGCCCACGGCCGCCCAGGTGTTCTTCACGAAGAAGAGGAGGTAGAGGCTGGCCATGCCCCACACGGCGGCCGCCCCGACGAAGGGGACGAGCGCGCCGAAGAACGTCAGCAGCGTGAGCAGAAAGACACCGCCCAGCCCGGCCACGTAGAACCCGAAACCGGCGAGCACCGCCTGGACAATCGCGGCCAGCAGCGTGGAGCTGACCACCGCCCGGCTCACCTCCTCGAACTCCTCGAGCAGTTGCCACTGGTAGCGGCGGTCGAGCGGCACGAGCCGCGTGACGGCGTCGAACATGCGGCGACCGTCGGCGAGGAAGTAGAAGAGGCTCACGGTCATCACGATCAGCCCGATCAGCAGCTTCACGATCACCACGGGCGCCCGGGCGGCGATGGGGCCGATCCACTCCTCCGCCAGCCGCTTCAGCTCCGCGTTCACGCTCTCGCTGGTCACGTGCAGTCCGCTGGCGTCGTTGACCGTGTCCACGAGCCCGTCCAGCACCGTTGGATCGAGCTTCAGTCCCTCGGGACTGCGGAGGATCGCCACGGCGTCGCCGCCGGCCCGCGATACGAGGAGGAAGAGCGGGACGAGCACGATCAGCAGCACGAAGAGCGTCGTCAGCCCGGCGGCCACCCACTCCGGCAGGCGGAACCGCTCGCGGAGCCCGCGGTGCAGCGGACCGAAGATCACGGCCATCATCGCCGCCAGGAGCAGCGGCAGCAGGAATCCCGCCATCACCCGCAGCGACAGGATGCCGAACAGGGCGACCAGCCCGAGGATCACGCCGAAGGAGACGAGCCGGGTCATCTGCAGGCACCCCGCGGACCGCCGCGTCGACGGCCCGGAACTCCCGGGACGCATGCGGTGCCGGCGCCGCGCCGCCGGTCTTCTCGCAAGTGTACGCTGAAGCCCCGCGACGCGCCTGCGGCGGCATGGCAGGAACGCATGGCGGCGACGGGCCGGCACGGGTATCCTGCCCCGGCAGTCGCGACCGACCCGCCCCGCCCCCGGCCGCCCATGACCACGCCAGACGCCTCGCTCGTCGTGCCCGTGCGGGACGAGGCCGGCAACATCGCGCCGCTTGTCGCCGAGATTCGCGCCGCCCTCGAGGCGGCCGGCATCTCGTGGGAACTCCTGCTCGTCGACGACGGCTCCGGCGACGATTCCTGGGCGGAGATCTCGCGTCTCGCCGCCGACGACCCGCGGATCCAGGGCATCCGCCTCGACCGCGGGCAGGGCAAGTCCGCCGCTCTGGCCGCCGGGTTCGCCCGCTGCCGCGGCCCGCGGATCGTCATGCTCGACGGCGACGGCCAGGACGACCCGGCCGAGGTCCCGCGGATGCTCGCCCTCCTCGACGACGGCGCGGGCCGCGGTCGGCGGGTCGACCTCGTCAACGGCTGGAAGACGCCGCGGCTCGATCCGTGGCACAAGACGATGCCGTCACGCGTCTTCAACTGGCTCGTCGGTGCGGCCACCGGGCTGTGGCTGCACGACCACAACTGCGGCCTCAAGGCGTTTCGCGCCGAGGCGATCCGGGGCGTGCGATTCACCGAGGGAATGCACCGCTTCATCCCTGTGCTCGTGGCGGCGAAGGGGTTCCAGGTGGCCGAGATGCCCGTGCATCACCGCCCGCGCACCCGCGGCAGCTCCAAGTACGGCATCGCCCGGTTCCTCCACGGCCTGCGCGACCTGACCAGCGTGGCCTTGGGCGTGCGCGGGACGGTGCGGCCGCTCGCCGCGCGACGGCGGGGCGAGTCGCGATCGCGGGTGCGGCACGGCTGCTACGCGATCATGGCCACGATGGCGCTCGCGGCCGTGCTCGGCCGCATCGCCGCCGTGTCGAGCGTCGACAGGATCGGCCTGGAGAAGCGGCTGGTCGCCGACGCGGTTGCGAAGGCAACAGCGGCGGGAGAGACCGTCGACCCGGCGGCCGTGCGCGAGAAGATCGACAGGGAGAAGCGTCTGCTGCGGCCCTTCCTGTCGGGCAACGACCGCAGCCGCTGGCTCGCCACGCGGGCGTTGGTCGAGCGTGGCACCTTCGCGATCGACGAGCTCGTCGTCGAACCGGGCTGGGACACGATCGACGCCGTCGTCCACCCCGACGCCTCGGGACGGCTGCGGCTCTACTCGAGCAAGCCGCCGCTGCTGTCCGTGCTCTGCGCCGGCCCCTACTGGATCGCCCGACGCCTCACCGGCTGGACGCTCGGCGACCACCCCTTCGAGCTCGGCCGGCTTCTCATGGTGGCCTATGGCCTCGCGCCGCTTGCCATCTTCATGGCCTTCACGTTCCGGCTCGTCGACCGCATCGGTAGGAGCGAGTGGGGCCGGCTGTGGGCGGCGGGCGTCGCCGCCGGCGGCACGCTGCTCAACACATTCGCCGTCGTGCTCACCAACCACGTCCCGGCCGCGGCGTGCACGGCCGCCAGCGCATGGCTGGCGCACCGCATCGCCGTCGACGGACTGCGGTCATGGGGGGGCTTCGCGGCCGCCGGCGGCACGGCGGCCCTGGCGGCGGCCTTCGAGCTGCCAGCCCTCGCCTGGCTCGCCGCGGTGCTCGCCCTGCTGGCCGTCGCCGATCTGCGGCGCACACTCACCGCCGCGGTGCCGGCCGCCTGCCTCGTGGCGGCGGCGGCGCTGGGCACGAACTGGCTGGCCCACGGGTCGGTCGCGCCGCCCTACGCGCACCGCACCAGCGTGGAGACGCGGCCCGCGCCGCCGGGCGTGACGCTGGGCGAGGGCGAAGCCTGGAACCCCGACAACTGGTACGACTACGCGATCAGGCTGCCGAACGGCCGGCTGCTGACGAGCTACTGGCGGTCGCCCCAGGGCGTCGATCGTGGCGAGCCGTCGCCGGGGGCCTACGCGTGGCACGCGCTCGTCGGCCACCACGGCATCCTCTCACTCACCCCGGCCTGGCTGCTCGTCCTGCCCGGCCTCGCGCTGCTCGCCCGCCACCCGGCCGGCACGGGCCGCCGCTGGAGCGACGCGCACGCATCGCACGCATCGCCACGCGACGACGACTCGGCGGCGCGGAGGCGGTTCGCCGCCGCGATCGCGACCGTGACGCTCGTCGTGCTCGCGTTCTATCTCTCGAGACCACAGCTCGACCGCAACTACGGCGGCACGTCGAGCGGCTTCCGCTGGGCCTTCTGGCTCGCGCCGCTGTGGGTCGCCGCGGCGGTCCCGGCCGCGGATCGGCTCGCCTCGAGCCGCGCCGGCCGCGGCCTCGCGCTCGCGCTGCTGGCGCTCTCCGTCGTGTCGGTGGCCTACCCGACCTGGAGCCCGTGGACGATTCCCTGGCTGCAGCACTGGCTGGCGCACGCCGGCTGGATCAGCGGGCCGTGAGCGGCCACCAGTCGGGCAGCGGCGCCTCGACCACCACCTCGTCGCCCGAATCGGGGTCGGCGTACGCGATCCGCACGGCATGGAGCGCGATCCGCTCGTTGCCGGGCCCCGCCGCGGCCGGTGCCTCGCTCTCGAACGTGCCCTCGACCCAAGGCCCGCCCGGCCCGCCGTAGAGCCCGTCGCCAAGCATCGGTATCCCGCGGGTCGCAGCCTGCAGCCGCAGTTGGTGCATCCGGCCGGTCACCGGCATGAGTTCGAGCAGCAGCCTGTCCTGCGCGAGCCGCCGCACGAGCCTGGCGAACGTCACTGCCTCGCGGGCCTGCGGCTCGCCCGCGGCTGCGATCCGCGCCCGAGGCTCGTCGGGCACCTTCACGAGGAAGTCGTGCCAGCGTGTGCCGGCCGGCCCGCACCCTTCCGGGAAGTCGGCTGCCACCGCCGTCTCCGCGGCACCGCACTCCAGGTCATCGACGTGCGTCGCCGCCTCCGGCCTGGCGGCCACGATCGCCAGGTAGGTCTTGCGGACCTGCCGCCGTTCGAACTGCCTCGACAGTTTGCGGGCGGCCCTGGGCGTGGCGGCGAAGAGGACGACGCCGGAGACGCCGCGGTCGAGACGGTGCGGCACGCCGACATACCCGCGCGGGTCGCCACCGTGCAGCCGCTGCCGCAGCCACGCCTCGGCTGACTCGACCCCTGGCGGCGCCTGCGTGGCGATTCCCGCGGGCTTCCAGACGGCGATCACGCCCGCACACTCGTGGATGATCCTCATGAGCGACCGCTCCTCATGCCGCATCCGCGGCGGCGGCCGCGGGGCCACGAGTCCGGCGGAAGCAGCGGCCCAGCGGCCCGACGAGCATCGCCGGCAGCAGCACGAGATCGCCCGCCAACGCCGCCGCCAGGAGCAGCGCGAGCATCACGGCGAAGCGGCTCGTCGGCGCGAACGAACTGGCGGAGAACGTGAGGATGCCCAGGCCGCAGACGACGGTGCTCTGCGTCATGGCCGCGGCACAGTGGTCGAAGGCCGCCTGCACCGCCGCGGCCGGCTCCCGGCCGGCGTCGATGGCGCGGCGGTAGAAGGTGAGGAAGTGGAGCGTGCCGTCGATCGCCATGCCCAGCGCGATCGACGCCGTCATCACGCTGCCGACGTCGAGCGGCGTCCGCGACCAGCCGAGCAGGCCGAACATAAGGATCATCGGAAAGACGTTGCTCACCATGGAGACGAGCCCCGCGGCCACGCCCCGCTCCACGAGCATCATGACGACCGTGATCAGGCCGCACGCCGACAGGAAGCTCGTGAACAGGTCGGAGAGGAGTGTGTTCTGGATGGCGTGCACCAGCGGCATGACGCCGGTGCAGGCGGCGGCAATCCCGCGCGACTCGCCCCCCGCCGCGGCCACGATCGGGCCGATGTCCTCCTCTACGAGACCGAGCAGCGCGCCGTAGTCGACGTCGCGGAGCGCCGAGATGCGGGCCGTGGCCCGCCACAGCTGGGCCCCGTCCTGCGCCCGGATGTACTTCATGTCATCGATGGCGGTCAGGCTGCGCTCCAGCCTGCGGGCCGCGATCCTCCTCCGCGCGGCCGCGAGCGGCCCCGTGCCCCGCGACGCATCGGGCAGGAAGAGCGCCGCCGACATGACGGTGTCGGCGTCCGCCGTCGTCGCGAGCCGCTCGCTCACCTGCTTCAGCAGGTCGAATCGTTCGGCGGGCTGGGCCGGCGAGTCGGCGGCGAAGTGGAGCACGACCTCGATCGGCACCAGCGGACCAATGTGCTCTTCAATCCAGGCATAGTCGCGGATCACCCTGCTGTCGGCGCCGAAGAGCGTGTCGATCCGCACCGACGTGCGGATCCAGGGCACGCCCGCGCCGGCGACCGCCATCGCCGCGAAGAAGAGCAGCACGATTGCCGGCGCGTGCCGAATCACGCCGGCGGAGAACGGCCTGGCGAGCCCCGGGCCGGCGGCACCGGCGGACCGCCGCGGCGGAATCGGCCAGCGCTCGAAGATCCCCGGAACCACGAGGAACATGCACGCCAGGGTCGCCATCACCGCGATCGAGCCGTGGAAGCCGAACGTGCGGATCGGCTCGAGCTCGCTGATGACCAGCGAGAAGAGCCCGATCGCGGTCGTGCCGGCCGAGAGCAGGCAGGGCAGCCAGCCCAGCCGCACCGCCCGCGTGGCCACGCCCCGTCCGCCCCCCTCGGCGAGCGCCTCGACGAGGTAGTTGATCAGGTGGATGCCGGCCGACACCCCCAGCACGAGGACGAGCACCGGCATCACGATCAGGACGGGGTTCATCCTGTCGCCGCAGGCATGCATCGTCGTGAACGACAGCCCGACGCACCACAGCGAGAGGACGAACACGAGGCATGCGTACCCGAACGACCGCAGCGACCACCACGTGAGGAGCAGCACGACGACCCCGGCCGGTGCGGCGAACGAGTCGAACGACCCGTTGCTGGCGGCGTCGACGGCGACGTTGTCGACGACCGGTCCGGCCATGTGCACCGCCGCATCGTCGGCGATCGCGGTGCGGCGGACGACATCGGTGATCCATTGCAGTGCCGGCCGCCGGTCGGCCAGCCCTGCGCGGGTGAAGCCGATCACGACGCAGGTGGTGCGGCCATCGGGCCCCACGAGCACGCCCCTCAGCCGCTCGACGGCCTCGTCGCGGTCGAGCGCCAGTGGCGGGGCCACGAGCTTTTCGAGCACCGTCGAGCCAGTGGCCACGGCGTCGAACCAGGGACGGCCGGCGGCATCGCGGGGGCCGCCGTTCGCGGAGACTGCCGCAACGAGCCGCTCCAGCGCCGGTGCCCCGAGCTCGCAGCCCGGCCACGAGAGCACCACGACGTCGCCGCTCTCGAATTCTCGGACGAACTCCTCGTACGCCCGCCTCGGCTCGAAGTCGCGTGGCACCCACTCCAGCGCCGTCGTCGACTCGACCCGCAGCACGGCGACCGCTGATCTGGCGATCAGCGGCACGGAGGCCGCCATGACCGCCAGCGTCACCATGCTCGCGACCAGCCAGCCGCTCGCCGACGGCGTGCGTTTTGGCGCGTTCGTGCCGTCCTGCCGCTGATCGGTGCCGTCGAATGAGTGCATGCGGTCGACGCGGGATCGGGGATCGACGGAGCGGTGGGCGACCGCAACGGGAAGTGAACCCTGGCAGGGCCGGCGACCTCGTGAGACCGGGCAGCCACCGTGCCGGGACGTCACCCACGATACTCAATCTTCCACCCCGGGGGCCGCGACCACGGGCTCTCGAACGTCCTCGGGGAAGGGCACGCGAGCGCGAGAGAGCGGGCTGGCTGCGCCACGGCAGGCGACCAACGGAAGCCCTTCCGGTCCGCTGAAAACGTCGATTTGGCCCGACTTTTCGCCCGATCATTCCGCGGACGGATGGCGGCGGCAAAGGACCGCGCCGCCCGAAGATTTCGCCCGTCGAATCGAGCCGGAGGCTGCGATCGTGACCGCGGCGATGCGACCACTTCGCACTGTGCCAGCGCGTCCCGGACGAATGCCCGGCCGGACACGTTCCGCCTGCACGAAGCCGATCGGAGGCCGTGCAGCCGTCCGCCCGAGCCGCTGCCCCAGCCGGCGACCCAACCGTTGACCGGGGCCCGTGGAGCGGCTCCGGTCGGCGCGCTCGACACATCGCTCGTCGACGACGAGGGACCGCAGGACGGCCTCACGCTCGATGCCGCGATCGAACGGATGATGGCGGCCAATGTCGACATCCGGGCGTTGCGGCACGAGCTGCCGCAGGCCGATGCCGACATCGTCACGGCCGGGCTGCGCACCAATCCGCTCATCTATCTGGACGGCCAGTTCATTCCCTACCGCTCCTTCAACGACGCCACCCCGGGCGGCCCGACACAGTACGACGTGAACATCACCTATCCCGTCGACGTGTCGCACAAGCGGCAGTCCCGCACGATCGTGGCCCGCATGGCCAGGACGGCCCTGGAGGCGCAGTTCCAGGACGTCGTGCGCCGCCAGATCGGCAACGTCGGCAACGCGTTCGTCAACCTGCAGGGGGCGCGGCTGGCCATGCTCTCCGCGGAGGACGCGGTGAAGCGGCACCGAGTCCGGCGGGCGGAGGCCCGCCGGACGGCACGGCCCGACGCGGGGGAGACCACCGTTCTCGTGGAAACACGAGGCGTTCCTTGTCGAGCAGGCCACCCTGGTCCTCATCGACGCCACGGAGGCCTTCGAGGACGCACAGGAGTCGCTCGCCGTGCTCCTCAACGAGCCCCCGAGACCACCGGCCTGCTGCAGCCGAGAGGAAGTCTCCGGCACGACATCAGGCCGCCGCCGCTGGAGGAGCTCACGAGCGTCGCCCGTCAAGTGCCGGCCCGACATCCGCTCGATGCGGGCGGGCGTGAGCCGCGCGAACGCCGCGGTGGCGCTGCAGCGGGCCAACCGGTTCGACGACATCTACCTCTTCTACGACCCGATCACGATCCAGGACAACCGCCCGATCCACGCCCCGAGCTCGAAGTCGTGGGCGGTGGGCGGCATGGAGCGCCGGGTCGCGTTCGAGGTGCGGCTGGCCGAGCGGGAGTACCAGACCTCGAAACGCGCCCTGGAGCAGATCGAGAAGACGATGCCGCCGCAGCTGCAGGCCTCGCTCCGCCGCCGCGCCGAGCAGTTCGCCGAGGGCGACATCATCCTGGAGGACTATCAGAGCCACGTGGAGGAGTCGACGGAGGTGGCCCAGAGCCACCGCGACGCCCTCATCCGCCAACGCCGCAGCATGGCCGACCTCAACACGGCCGTCGGGCTCCGCGTGCTGCCGTGAGCCGCCGGCTCGCTCCGGGTGGTGCGCACCGCCGCCTCCCCCGGCGCCGTCGTCGCACTATGATGCAGCGGCGTGGTCACGGCCGGACCGTCACGACGCGTTCCCGCGGGGAGAGCCGATGCCCGTCTTCGACTACACCTTCACCGTGAACGCGCCGCTCGCGGACGTCCGCGACTTCCACCGCGATACCAGTGCGCTCAAGCGTCTCACGCCGCCGCCCACGATCGTGCAGCTCCATACGATCGAACCGCTGGCGGAAGGGTCGGTGTCGACGTTCACGCTCTGGGTGGGCCCCCTGCCGCTCCGCTGGAGGGCGGTGCATCGCGGCGTCACCGACCGCGGGTTCACCGACGTGCAGGCGTCGGGGCCGGCGGCGAAATGGGAGCACACCCATTCGTTCGTGCCCCTCTCCACCGACGTCACGGAGATCCGCGAGCACATCGAGTTCGAGCACAAGCCTGGCCTCTGGGGCCTCGTGACGCGGGCACTCTTCTCCCGGCCGAACCTGCTGCTCATGTTCGCCTACCGGAAGTTCATCACCCGCCGTTACCTGCACGCCGGGTAGCGGCGCAGCGATCGGGCTGTCCCGCACGGCACTGGGATCCCCAACGAAACCCCGGCGGCATCCGCGTCGCCGCTGGCGAGCACTCTGTCAGCTCACAAAGGCCAGGCGTCTGTCTGCAGGCGTGAACTAGCGGGCCAGGATGGCCCGCCACCTCGCAGCCTGCAAAGGCCAGGGATGGCTTTGCAGGCGTGAACTAGCGGGCCAGGATGGCCCGCCACCTTACAGCCTGCAGAGGCCAGGGATGGCTCTGCAGGCGTGAACCAGCGGGCCAGGATGGCCCGCCACCTCGCAGCCTGCAAAGGTCAGGGATGGCTTTGCGGGCGTGAACCAGCGGGCCCGGAGGCCCGGCCACTTCGCAGCCTGCAGAGGCCAGGGATGGCTCTGCAGGCGTGGAGAAACTGCCTCGTCTTGGACTCGAACCAAGAACCCTCTGATTAAGAGTCAGATGCTCTAACCAATTGAGCTAACGAGGCGACGGCTTCGGTTTTACCCGTCGGAACCGGCCTCGGCAAGGGTCCACGCCGCCGCCGCATTGAGCGTTTTTCGAACAGCGGATACATTTTCGCCTCCACGACCTACGCAATCCCGCGAGGAGACACGGCACATGGGCAGGTTCGACGGCATGAAGGGGCTCGTGCTGGGCGTGGCGAACGACCACTCGCTCGCCTGGGCGATCGCCAAGGAAATCCTCGCCGGCGGCGGCCAGGTCGGCTTCTCCCACCTCCCCGACCGGCCCGATGACGAGCGGCAGCGCAACCGGCGCCGCGTGGCCCAACTCACCGACCCCGAGCCCAACGCCAAGTTCCTCGTCCCCATGGACGTCTCCAGCGACGAGCAGATCGCCGCCGTCATGGACCGGGCGAAGCAGGAGTTCGGCACGCTCGACTTCGTCGTCCACTCGATCGCCTACGCGCCGCTGGAGGACCTCAAGGGCGAGACCACCGACTGCAGCCGCGAGGGCTTTCGGATCGCGATGGAGACGAGCGCCTACAGCCTGCTGGCCGTCGGCCGCCTGTGCCGAAAGATGCTCTCCAAGGACTCGTCGATCCTCACGCTCACCTACTTCGGCGGCGAGAAGGTCGTGCCGGGTTACAACATCATGGGCGTCTGTAAGGCCACGCTCGACGCCTGCGTGAAGTACATGGCCTACGACCTCGGCCCGGCCGGCGTCCGGGTCAACGCCGTGAGTGCCGGCCCGGTCCGCACGCTCGCCGGCCGTGGCGCCGGCGTCGACGAGATGCTCGGCCTCTACGAGCGGATGGCGCCGATGGGCCGCAACATCTCGCAGGAGGAGGTGGGCAAGGCCGGGGCCTGGCTGCTCTCCCGCGACTCGTTCGGCATCACTGGTGAGATCCTGCACGTCGACGCGGGCTACAACATCATGGGCTCGCCGGGACGGCTGCTGGAGCTCGTGCAGAAGCCGGCCTGACCGTCCCTGCCCGACGCACGGCAGGCACGGGCGGAGCACAGCGTTGGCCTGTAGTCGCGCTGTGATCGCGCGGCGGGGGCACGCGTCAGCCACCCCCGCGTGGCATGTCATGGCGGGTCGTAGCCGCCCGGATGCCAGGGATGGCAGCGACAGATGCGGGCCAAGCCCCGCAGGCTGCCGCGAACCGCGCCGTGCTTCTCGACCGCCTGCAGGAAGTAGCTGCTGCAGGTGGGCTCGAACCGGCAGTGCCGCCCGATGAACGGACTCACGAGCCGCTTGTAGGCGAGCACCAGCCCACGCAGCGCGAGGGAAGCCGCATGGTCGCACGCCGCGCTTCCGGCCCGCCAGGCGGCCCGCAACGAATCCATGATCACCTCCGGCGCCGGGCCGCCGGTCTGGGCGTCGCCGCGGCAGAAGCAGCGTATCCTGGCCGGCGCACGATCCTGTGGGCGAGTTCCAGAATCGTGTCCTCGACCTGGCGGGCGCCGCCGTCCCCGGCGGGCACCGGCCCCGGCCGCACCACGATCACGAAGTCGTTGCCGGCGGGCAGCCGCGCCTTCACGCCGCGAAAAGCCTCGCGCAGCCGCCGCTTCCAGCGGTTGCGCTCGACCGCGTTGCCGACCCGCCGCGACACCGACAGCCCCAGCCTCACGGCCGTCGCGCCCTCCGCCGCCAACGCCGCCGGGCAGGCATGGAGAACGAT
>JBILVO010000089.1:0-16274 GCA_044370415.1 Pirellulales bacterium | reverse complement strand
CTGGACGTGCGTGCTCGACGAGCCCCGTGGCCGGCTCTACGTCTCGCTCTGGGCCCAGGCGGCGGTGGCCGTGATCGACACGCGGGAATGGAAGATTGTGGGCCGCGTCGAGGTGGAGGAGCATCCCAACGAAATGCTCCTCGCTCCCGACGGCCGCCGGCTCTTCGTCGCCAACGCCAATCGCAACAGCGTCTCGGTGATTGACCTCCAGCACACCCTGGGCCAGGACCTCGCAGGGGCGAAGGTGTCGGAGACACTCGTCGCCACGCTCACGCCCGACGCCGCCCCGGGCAACACGCCCAATTCGCTGGCCATCTCGGCCGACGGCTCACGGCTCTACGTCTCCAACGCCAACATCAACGCCCTCTCGGTGTGGGACATCCACGAGCCGGGCAGTTCCCGCAGCCTCGGCTTCATCCCCGTCGGCTGGTATCCCACCTGCGTCCGTCTCACGGCCGACGGGAAACGGCTCGTCGTGGCCAACGGCAAGGGCATCATCTCCGACTCCAACCGCAACGGCCCGCGGCCCGGGTTCAATCCCGACGCCCCCACGCCCGACTATATCGGCGGCCTGTTCGACGGCACGGTGTCGTTCATCGACCTGCCCCGGGGCGACAAGGCCGCCGCCCAGCTGGCTGCATGGACCGAGCGGGCGTTCGCCTGCAAGCCGCCCACCGCCGGCGATGTCTTCACCAGCGAGGAGCTCGAGGGCAGCCCGATCCCGCTCACGCCGGGCACGAAGAGCCCGATCACGCACGTGATCTACATCGTCAAGGAGAACCGGACGTTCGACCAGGTGCTCGGCGACATGCCGGAGGGGCACGGCGACCCGACCTTGTGCCTGTTTCCCGAGCGGGTGACGCCCAACCACCACGCGCTGGCCCGGCAGTTCGTGCTCCTCGACAACTTCTACGTCGAGAGCGAGGTGAGCGCCGACGGCCACGAATGGACGATGGGCGCCTACGCCACCGACTTCGTCGAGCGGCACTGGCCCCTCTCCTACGGCCATAACCGCCGCAACAAGTTTCCCTACCCCAGCGAAGGTGCCTTCGCCGCCGCCCGGCCGGCCGGCGGCTACCTCTGGGACCGGGCCGCAGCCGCTGGCGTGAGCTTCCGCAGCTACGGCGAGTGGGTGACGAACGGCAAGAAGCCCGGCGACCCGTGCACGCCGCGGGTGAAGGAACTGGAGGGCAAGATCGATCCGCTCTTCCGCAGCTTCGACCAGAACTATTCCGACCTCAAGCGGGCCGACCGGTTCATCGCCGAACTCGTCCGCTTCGAGAAGGAGGGGGAGATGCCACGGCTGCAGGTGGTGCGGCTGCCCAACGACCACACGAGCGGCGCGAGCCCGGGCCACCTCACTCCCACCGCCTTCATGGCCGAGAACGACCTCGCCTTCGGGCGGCTCGTCGAGGCGGTGAGCCGGTCGCGGTTCTGGCCCACGACCGCGATCTTCGTCGTGGAGGACGACGCCCAGAACGGCCCCGACCACATCGACGCCCACCGGACGATCGCGTTCGTCATCAGCCCCTGGGCCCGGCACGGCGCCGTCGACTCGAGCCTCTACTCGACCAGTTCCATGCTGCGGACGATGGAGCTCATCCTCGGCCTGGAGCCGATGTCGCAGTTCGACGCCGCGGCCCTGCCGATGGTCCGCTCGTTCGCCACGGCGCCGGTGAACGATCCCTACACCTGCCGGCCCGCCGGTGTGCCGCTCGACGAGAAGAACGCCGCCACGGCCTGGGGCGCCAAGGAGTCGCTGGCGATGGATCTGTCCGTCGAGGACGCGGCCGACGACCTCCTCTTCAACGAGATCATCTGGCGGAGCGTCCGCGGGCCGGATGTGGCGATGCCCGCCCCCCGACGGGCGGCCTTCGTATTCAGTGGCGGAGACGAGGACGACGAGGAGGAGGACGATGACGATGACGACGGCCGCGAGCAGGACTGATCGCGGGAACGCTGTGCCCCCGAGTTTTCGCCGGCATCAGCTGTGGCCCGCGATCGTGCGGCTCGTGCGCAGCCGTGTTGCACGGTGTCTGTGGCCCACGGAGCGATCCGCGCCGGGACGGCAGAAGTCTCCTCGCGGGACGAATTCGCGCGACGGGATTGCACGCTGCAGGCGTCTTGGACATGCGAATTCCTCCAAGCTCGTCGAGCTTCCGCCGATCCCGGCTTGCCACCTGACGATGTGGCCGCGAAGGAGCTCATTCGCTCGTGCATGCTTTCTGGGCCTGCTCGTGGCTCTCATGACGGCGCTCCATCCTCCCGCGACCGCCGCGGACGCACCGCGGTGGAACATCCTCTTCGTCTTTGCCGACGACTGGGGCCGCTACGCCGGCTGCTACCGCGGGCTCGATGGCCGGCCCGGGATCAACGACGTGGTCGAGACGCCGGCGGTCGACAGGCTCGCGCGGGAGGGCGTGGTCTTCCGCAACGCCTTCGTCAACGCCCCGTCCTGCACGCCCTGCCGCAGCTCGCTCCTCTCCGGCCGTTATTTCTTCAACTGCGGCCGCGGGGCGATCCTGCTAGGCGCCGTCTGGGACGACGCGATCCCCACGTTTCCGCTGGAGCTCGAGAAGGCGGGCTACCGGATCGGCAAGTCGTTCAAGGTCTGGAGCCCGGGGAAGCCGGCCGACCAGCCATTCGGCGGACAGCGGCACGCCTACGAGAAGGCCGGCCGCATGTCGAGCAACTTCTCCGAATCGGCCACGAGGCTGGTGGCCAAAGGGAGCACGGTCGCCGAGGCCCGGGAGAGGATCCTGGCCGAGGTGGGTGGCAACTTCGACGCATTCCTGGCCGACGCATCGGCCGGCGGCGGCGACACGCCCTGGCTCTACATGCTCGGCACCACGACGACCCACCGCCGTTGGGTGAAGGGCTCGGGCAAAGCCCTCTGGGGCATCGATCCCGAGCGGCTCACCGCCCGGCTGCCCGCGTTCCTGCCCGACGTGCCCGAGGTCCGCGAGGACGTGGCCGACTATCTCGGCGAGGTCCGGGCCGTCGACGCATCGATCGGCGTGCTGCTCGACCGGCTCGCCGCCACCGGCCAGCTGGACCGCACGCTCGTCATCGTCAGCGGCGACCACGGGATGCCGGGCGTGCCTGCGGGCAAGTGCGATCTCTACGATCACGGCACGCGTGTCGCCCTGGTCGCCCGCGTCCCGGGCGGCACTCTTGGCCGCGTCGTCGATGATTTCGTGTCGCTGCCCGACCTCGCCCCCACCTTCATGGAGATCGGCGGCGTCGCACCACCTCCCGGGATCGCGGGCCGCAGCATCCTGCCGCTCTTGCGGTCGGACCGGTCCGGTCAGATCGACCCGTCACGGACCTGGGTCATCACCGGCCGGGAGCGGCACGTGGCCGCCGCCCGCGAGGGCAACCTGCCCTATCCGATGCGGGCCATTCGCACGGCCGACCACCTCTACATCCGCAACTACGCCCCCGACCGTCTGCCGATGGGAAGCCCCGGCGGCGTCACGGCCGATGCCGCGCCGGATGCGGCAACCCTCGAGTCCGACACGTTCGCCGCGTTCGCCGACATGGACGCGAGCCCGACGAAGGCCTGGGTCATCGCGCATCGCGCCGATCCCCGCTGGTCGTGGCTCTACGATCGGGCTTTCGGGAAGCGGCCTGCCGAGGAGCTCTACGACCTGCGGAGCGACCCCGACCAGCTGACGAATGTCGCCGACAGGCCCGATCATGCCGCCGTGAAGGAGAAGCTCTCCCGGCAGCTCACCGACATCCTCACGCAGGCCGGTGACCCGCGGCTGTCGGCCGACGTCCCCTTCGAGAAGCCGCCGTTCACCGACGCGGCACGCTAAGACGCGGCACGCGAACACACCTCCGCCGCACCGCCGGGGACGGTACGAGTTCCCTCGCTGTGGCCGAAGCGGCCAAACGCTCGGAATCCTCGCACCGATCCCCGGCTCCCGTATTCACGCCGGGCGCGGGCATCCTGCCCGAGACGCTTGCCCCGCCTCTCCAAGCCGCACATCGCCGCGCCAGATGCTCGGGAGCCGGTCGGAGGCACGCGCAGGAGCCGGTGAACTTTGACTGCGAGAGTGGGCGCACCATCACCATGGAGGTCGCAACGTCAAAGTCCGCCGGCGACGAGCATGCCGCAGGCCGGTGACGGAGTTGACGTGGTGCTCGTCTATCCTGGCCGCCCTGGCTGTCGAGCGTCTGCTCTTACCCGAGAAGGCCTCCGTGACCCACGCCGACTCCGCTCCATCACACGAACGGATCCCGCTCGGGCCGGCTCCGCAGGCTGTTGGCCTCGGCGTCGGCGCCGGTGGGCGTCGTGAACGACTCCGTGACCGGGTCGAACGTGAGCTTCCGGCCGAGGATCCACGAGAACGCCGCCGCGTTGCTCGCGACGTGCGACCGCCGCATGACGTCGCCGTTGCACACCGGCTGCGACCGTGACTTCACGCAGTCGAAGAAGTTGCGGGCATGGGCCGCGGCGTCGGTGCCGCGGACCCGCTTGAAGGCCTCGGGCACCGTGGCGGCGAGCGACTCACTGCTGAAGTCGATGCCCCCCTCGTCGCCGGTCGACAGCCAGCCCTCCTCGCCCTTGAACGTCACCGGGCAGGTGCCGAGCTTCGTGTTGTAGTGCGGGCTGCGGTCGCCGAACGGGGTCTTGAGGAAGTCGAGCACGAGCGACACGCCATTGGCATAGCGGCAGGTGATCTTGTCCTCGCCGGCCTCGTACTCGACGGGAGTCGTGTTGTCGGCCGAGTTGGCCCACTGGCAGAGGTCGACGGTGTGGGCGGCCCAGTCGAGCAGCTTCGCACCCGATTCGAAGTCGAACTGCCCCCGCCACTTGCCGGCGACGTAGGACTTGTTGTACGGCCGCCAGGGGGCGATCCCGAGCCACATGTTCCAGTCGCACTCGTCGCGGGAGGGTGTCGGCTCCGCCGGCAGCCAGTCGTTCTTGAGCTCAGGCCAGTACACCGAGGCATGGAGCTGCGTGAGTCTGCCGAGCTTGCCGGCCCGGGCGAGCTCCACCGCCTTGATGAAGTTCGGGACGCTGCGGCGCTGGGTGCCTGCCTGGAAGATCCGCTTCGTCTTCTGCATCGTGTCCGCGATCTGCTGGCAGATCGCCATCGTCAGGCCGCAGGGCTTCTCGCAGTAGATGTCCTTGCCCGCCTCGGCGGCCATGATCGAGGCCTTGCCGTGCCAGCGGTCGCCGGTCGCGATCACCACACAGTCGATGTCCTTGCGGGCGAGCAGTTCGCGGAAGTCGCTGTAGAGCACGCAATCGGTGTTGCCGTAGTGCCCGTCCACGAGCTTCTTGCCCGCGTCGCGGCGGGAGGCCTGCACGTCGGCGATCGCCACGCACTGCACATCGGGAAACTTGAGCATCTCGCCGAGCACGTAGGTGCACCGCGGTCCGATGCCGATCACGCCGAGCGTGAGCCGTTCGCTCGCCGCCGCCACCTTCTCCCGGCCGAGCGCCCGGGCGGAGACGATCGCGGGGCCGACGACGGCGGGCAGCAGCCTGGTCGCGGTGCCAGCGCAGGCCAGCGAGGCGGCGAGAAACTCACGGCGGCCGGAGGAGCGGGCTGCGGACATCGGCGGACTCCTTCTCTTCGTGCAGGTGCTTTGCGTGCGAACGGACTATGGATGAATCACTGAATGTAGGCCATGTGGGCCGTGGCCGCAAAACGACCGGCCGGCCGCAAAGTCGGCGAAACACTGCAGGTTTGCGGGGCAGCCTCCACGAGACCGGTAGACCGCGGCAGCGGTACGGTCGGCCACCCTGACGGCTATAGCGATCGTCCGCGGTCCAGCCGGCTCCGGTGGCGTGCCGACGGCGGGCGGCCGATGTCCCACTCCTGTTCGTCGGGCCTCCGTCGGCCAGCAGCACCGTGACCGGTCGAGCAGGGTGCCCAACGGAATCTAGAGCGATCTCCCATGCGACTGACAACGCGAATCTCGGGTGTCGTGATCGCACTGGCCATGGCTGCACAGCCGACCCGCGCCGCCGATCTTCCCTCCGCGATCGATCTCGCGAACTTCGGCCGAAACGACCCCGGCCATGTCCCGGCACCAGACACCTCGGCACGTGACACCTCAACCCGCGACACCTGGTTCACCCCCGAAGCGGATCGGGCCGAGCCGCTGCCGGTCGTCCCGGTCGTGCACGGGCTCGATGCGCCCGCAAACCAGTTCTACGTCAGCGGCATCGTCGGTGCGTCGTTCGCCACGATCAACACGGGTGGCGGCCGGACACTCAACGACAGCGACATCGCGCAGCGGGGCTCGGTCAACGAGACGATCTTCACCGGGGGCGGCGCGATCGGCACCGCCTTCGCCCGGCACGCCGGACTGCTGCGGATGGAGGTGGAGGGGCGGGCCCGCGGGCCGATGAGCGGACAGACCGACCTCATCATCAACGGTGTCGCCGTGACGCCGCTCGACGTGCGGGCCGAGAATGGCTGGTCGGCCATGGTGAACTTCTGGCGCGACTCCTTCGTCACCGACGCCCTCGGCATCTATGCCGGCGGCGGCTTCGGCGTCGGCGGGTATCGGTACTCGCTGGCGACCCCGGCCGGCGCCGACTTCCCGCCGCTGTCGGGATCGACTCCGGTCACCACGTTCGCCTGGCAGGTCGGCACGGGGTTCGTCTACGAGATCAACGACCGGATCACGCTCGACACCGGCTACCGCTTCTTCGCGATGACACCCGATTCGACGGCGATCTATATCGAGAACTCGCTCGGCCTGGGGTCCTACACGTCGGCCTTCAGCGCCAGCGAATTGCTCCTGTCGATCCGCATCTACGAGCCGTTCCGCACCTGGCGCTGACCGGCGTCGCGGTCGCCCGAGGGCCCGATCCTTGCCGCCCCACCGGGCGGTGAGGCACACTGGACTGGATGAAACCGCGTTCGGATCTGATTCCGGCCGATTCCGGACTCGCGTCGCTCCCCGAGGGCTCTCTGGCGCGGCCGGCACTGCCGAAGTCGACGCCGCTCTCCACCGAACGGGTGCGGGCCGTCGATCTCGACGAGCAGATGGATCCGCTGGCGGTGTCCGAGTCCGCCGTGGACGACGCCACCACGCTCGCCGACACGGCCTGGAAGCTGGCCGTGATCGGTGTCGCCGCCGCGGCGATCTGGTGGCTGCTCCCGCGAGGCACCGCGGCCCGGCCGCCGCTGGAGCTGCCGGCGCCGCTGCAGTCGGAGCCCGCCCAGATTGCGGCTCCGCAGCGGGCCGCCGAGGAGGCCGCGATCGCCCTGCTCAAGCAGGCCGCCCCCACGAGGGCGCTGGCCGCGTTCCGCCAGTGCGTCGACGCCGATGCAGACGCCTCGGTGCACGTCTGGCGGTACTACCTGCAGACCCTCGTCGACCTCGACGAACGCGCCGAACTGCGGCAGCGGGCCCGCCAGTTTTTCGGCCGGCATCCCGACCGTCTGGAGGCACCGCACTTTCAGTGCGAGGCGATCTGCCGCGACGACCCGGAGCGGCACCGCGAGCGGACGCTCCCCTGGGGCTCGCGGATCGACCCGTCGTACGCCGACGAGCTCGACCGCTGCCGGGGCACCATCGACGACGCCTTAAACCTCCTGCAGCAGCACGACGGCGACTGGCCGGCGGCCGCCCGCACCGCGTGGACAGACCTCCTGCACCTCGACCTCGCACGCCTGCACCACCACGCCTGGAGGTGCGGCCGCCTCACGTTTGATGATCCGCACCGCGAGCAGGCGCTCACGGCGATCCGCAGGCTCTCCTCGCCCGCGACGGCCGACGCCCTCGCGCTGCGCCGCGACATCTACCGTGCCTGCCGCGACGCCTGGCCCCGGACGCTCGGCTTCGAGGCGAAGAAGCAGATCATCAACGGTATGGAATGGTCGAAGGACGACCTCGTCCGGGCGCTGGCCGCCGACGAGATCGCGCTCGAGGGTCTTCCACCACAGGGACGACGATGAGCGACACGCCGCTGGTGACGTCAGGCTCGAAGCCGCTCGCGGGCCGCGGAACGGCCGCCCCCCCGTCGCCGTGGCCGGGCTTCACCGGGCCGGGCGGGGTCTTCGCCGCCGGCCCGCCGCCCATGGAACTCGCCCGCCAACTGCTCGTGATCGTGCTCTACGTCGCCGCGGCGCGGCTGATGATGCTCGACCCGTGGTTCACGGGCGACACGTTCACCTGGCGCCAGTCGAGCGTCATCACGCTGCTGGGCCTGCTGCTCGTGTCGGCGATCGCCTTCGAATGGCATCTGCTCGGCGTGTCGCGGGGGCTCAACCTCGTCGGACAGGTCGCGCTCGCCTACCCGTTCACCCTCTTCGTCGCCAGGCTTCTGGGGCGGCCCTGGCACGACACGGGCGCCGGTGGCGTGCTCGGCACGCTCTTTGCGGCAGTGCGGGCCGCCGGCGGATTCTTCGGCGTGAACGGCCTGATCCCCACCTGGATCGCCGACGCCATCTCCAGTCCGGGCACCGCGATGGTGCTCTTGGCGCTGTGCGTGGTGACGTCGGTCGGCGGCACGACGGCAACCCGCATCGGCCTCACGGCCGGCCTCTTCTTCATCCCGCTGGCGGTGGCCTTCAGCCAGCATCCCGTGCCGAGCCTGCCGTTTCTCGCCGGCCTCGGGACGATGCTCGTCGGGATGTTCCTCCAGTATCGCGACGTCGAGAAGTACCACCGCGACAAGGAGATTCTGCAGCGGCTGCGGCACGTCACCGACGAACTGGAGCGCCGCTGCTGCCTGCGGCTGGTCAACCGCACCTGGGCCGACGGCCGGCTCGGCGAGCGCACGGCCGAGGGGATCGTGCGGCAGACCTACGAGAACGTGGCCGGTGTCGACGCGCAGGCCGTCCGCGAGATCACCCGCGAGATCACCCACGATCTGGTGACGACGCACGGGCTCCTGGAGGTGCGGCACGACTCGGAGGGTATCTTCCTCGTGCCGCCGCCGGCGCTCGAATTCGAGGCCGACTTCCTCGAGCAGATCGCCCGCCTGCCCCGGATGGTGATCGTGTTCCTGCTGGCCTCGTGCTGGGTGCTCATGCCGTTCGACGTCGTGCCCGACGCGATCCCGCTGGTAGGCGCCGTCGACGACGTGATCGTGATGACGCTCGCGGGCTGGCCGCTCGCCCGCCTGCTCGAGCAGCGGATCGAGCGCCGCCGAGGCCGGTAATGCGACACCCTTCCCACAAGGAGCGTTCGGTCGGGAGCGATCGCCGCCGGGATCGGGTTTTCCCCGCGCGCTGGGATGGCATTCCAACGACCTGCAATCCCGCTAGCGGCCGTCGGCCACGGGATCGAGGGCGTGGAGGCGGCCGACGCTGCGGAAGAACACCTTGCCCGCGCCGACGGCGGGCGTCGACCGGCAGCCCTCGCCCAGGGGAGAGCGGCCCAGGATCTCGAACTCCGCGGCATCGGCGATCACGACCACCTCACCGTCGGCGGAGACGTTGAGCACGGTGCCACCCACGACGATCGGCGACGCCGAGAAGTTGCCGCCGACGCGGCCCCGCCACAGCACCTCGCCGTCGGCCGCGTTCACGCACGTGACGACCCCCTTGTCGCCCCAGAGGTAGAGCCGGTCACCGGACGCCACAGGAGTGGGAACGTAGGGCGCCGAGCTGCGGTCGAGCCTGTAGGCAATCTCCGGCTCGAGCGGGTCTGCACCCTGCGCGGGCGCGGCGGGCGGCCGCACGGCCACGAGGGAGTTGTCGCCGCCCCCCTCCCCGCAGGTGCAGATCACAAGCGTTCCGGCCATCATCGGCGACGAGACCGTCCGCTTGGGAAAGCACTTCCGCTCCCAGAACACCCTGCCGGTGGCCGGATCGACGCCGGTCAGGCCATGGGCCATGCTCGCGAGCACGAGCTGGGGCGGCTCCCCGTTCCGCTCGACCACCAGCGGCGTCGAGTAGGCGGTGCGGGCCGTGTCGCGTGGCAGCCTCCACCGTTCGCGGCCGGTCTTCGTGTCGAGCGCGACGATCGCGCTGGGCCCGTCGTGCTCGATGGGGACCACGAGCAGGTCGCGCCAGACCGCGGCCGAGCTGCCGAAGCCGTGCTCGCTGGCGTAGGGCCCGAGATCGGCGTGCCAGAGCTGCTGGCCGTCGTGCGTGAACGCCTCGACCCGCAGCTGCTCCGTCGTGGCCCAGAGCCAGTAGACGCCGCCCGAGTCCACGGTCATGGAGCCCGACGCGGAGCTGTTCTGGGCGTGATGCCGCTCGATCGGGCCGGCCATCTCCCGCTGCCACAGCAGCTTTCCGTCGGCGGCCGCGTGGCAGCTCACGTACCGCGTCGACTTCTCCTCGTCGGCGCTGGCGGTGTAGACGTGTCCCCGCCAGACCACGGGCGAGGCGTTGCCCGTTCCCGGCAGGTCGGCGGTCCACGCCCAGTCGCGTTCCGTCCACGCGTGGGGGAACCGGCGCGGCCCGCCGGCCCCGGCGGCATCGGTGCCGCGAAACCGCGGCCAGTCGACGGCATCCACGGTGGCAGCGGCCCGGGCTGCCTCGGCCGCATCCGCCCGCGGCCCCGTCGGGGCGGGGCAGCCGCAGGCGAGCACCCAGAGACCGAGACAGACACCAAGACAGGCCGCGAGTGTCTCAGGAAGTGCACGGCGGCAGGCATGGCGACGCATGCCCGGCAGTATGCCATGTTCGGCGGACGGCGGCGACCCGCGCAGGCCCTTCGGTGGCATCGGTCTGGTGCCGGTGCTAGCCTCTCCCGGGCTGTTTTTCGCGGCTCGTGACGGCGGACCGTGCGGCGGACCTGTCTGCCAGAGGGCCTGTCTTCCAGTGGAGGTGCTTCGTGGTGGCGGACGATCGAACGCGGGGGCGGGCCGCCCGACGCTGGCCCGGAGTCATCTGGTGCGCCGCGGCGGCCGTCGCCGGCACGGCCGGCCTGCATCCGCCACTCTCGGTCGCGGACGAGCCGTCGATCAGCATCCTCACCACCCGGCCGCAGCCGATGATGGCGAACCTCGGCGACGCCTACGGGAGCATCCGGCTGGGGCCGGACCGCGACGCGTTCGAGGCGGCCTCAGCCGCGCTGGCGGAGCATCATGACCTCGATTTTCGTGAGACGCCGCTACGCGACGCGGTGGCCACGATTGCGGAGAAGGCGGGCGTGAGGATCGTCTTCGATCACGAGTCGCTGGACGACGTCGCAATCGACATCGACGCCACCATGGTCTCGGGATCGTTCGAGGACATGTCGCTCCGCGCGATCCTGCGGGAGGTGCTCGGCGACAACGATCTCGACATGGTTTTTCGCAACGAGCGGTTCGTCGTCACGACGGTCGACACCGCCGCGGAGCACTCGGCCCGTGTCTTCTATCCCGTGCTGGCGGGCACTGACGTCGACGAACTCATCATGCTCATCGAGCGGACGGTCGCCCCCGACTCCTGGGACACCGTCGGCGGGAAGGGGGCGATCGCCGCCGTGCCGGGGCAGATGGGGACGGGCCTGGTCGTCCGCCAGACCGAGGCGGTGCACGAGGAGATCGCCGGCCTGCTCGCGGGGCTCGACGCCGCCCTCTGGACGGCCGACGTGGCGGAAGAAGGCATCGCGCCGCGGCTGGTGAGGGCCTATCCCGTGGCCGACCCGGTCGTGCGGGAATCGGCAGCCGAACGGCTCGTCGGCATCTGCAACGACTCTCTACCGCGGGCCGCCGATCCCCAGGCGACCGTCGACGTGGTCGGTGATTCGCTCGTCGTGCGGTCGCGATCGCGTGCCTTCCACGTCATGGCCGCGCAGGTGCTTGCGGCGTTGCAGGGCGTGGACGCGATCCTGATCGAAGGCGACGACGACGCCCACAAGCCCGCCGACGAGGATGCCCGGGACGCCCATGCCACCGGGTTTCGGGGAGCCGGATCGTAGGAGAGCCGGATTTCGGGGAACCGGCTGGCGGAGAGAGGGCGTGCCGTGGACATCGCCCGCGCCGGCATCGTCTCCGGCCGCTGCGTCCTCCACGTCCACGTCCACGTCCACGTCCGGAAGCTGACCGGGCTGGCTGCGGCCGGCGCCGACCGGGCGGCTGTCAGTCGAGCGCAGCCGATTCGTTCCCCGCCCGGGTGGCGAGCTGGCCGAGCACCAGCACCGACGTGTTGTCCGCCACGAACCGGGTCGCTCCGTCAGCCATGACGACGTGCGCACCACCCGGGTGGAACGCGTAGAGCAGCCAGCCCCATTCATTGGAGCCGTTGACGCGCATCAAGGACGTGGGGATCGCGCCGGATGTGGGGCCCGACGTGCACCAGCCGGTGGCCCGGTCGCCGAATCCGTAGGGATTGTCGTTCGTCGCCCAGGCGCCCCCCTGCGCACGTGCGCAGCTCGCGCCCGCGGCGTTGTCCGCATTGGCCGGATACTGCCTCCCGTCGCGCCACACGTCCTCGCGGCCGCCGCACTCGCCAAGCAGAATCGTCTTCGAGGTGCCGTCGGTGATCTTCGCCAGCGTGCTCTTCGGACGCACCGCCGAGGCCCCGCAGCCCGACCAGGTCTCGGTCGGCCCCGGTCCGGCCGTCACCGTGCCTGCAGGGAGGGCTGCCAGCGTGTTGAAGTTCGTCCCGGTCCCCGCCACCAGGAAGTAGTCGGTGCAGGCCCCTGTCTTGCGGGGACTGTCGATCTTGTCCTGGATCCGATCGGGCACCGGGCATGATGGGCACTTGAGCACGGGCAGCTGGTTCCGCGCGAGGGCTCGGTTCCCGGTGGGATTCGCGTCCAGAACTCCCGCCGTGCCGCCGTTGACGGCCGAGCCGTCCGCGTTGACCCACCAGTCGTGGGAAAAGTTGTAGCCGGCGAGGAGATTGGCCTCCTCGACGTAGGGCAGGGCATCGGGCGCCCAGCTGCGCTGCGCCATCCCCGCCTCGCTGTTCGGGGCGGCGGTACAGTTGCTCGTTCGCTTCAGCGGTGGCAGCAGCCTTTTGGCGCTCTCGTGGTTCGCAAACGCGAGCGCGAGCTGCCGCAGGCTGCTCGAGCACGCCGTCCGGCGTCCGGCCTCCCGGGCGGACTGCACCGCCGGGAGCAGGATCCCCACGAGCGTGCCGATGATCGCGACGACCACGAGCAGTTCGACGAGCGTAAAGCCGCGACGGTCGCGTGGACGTCGACACCGGGAGCGGTGCCTCCCGGCTCCCGCCGTCGCTGCACTCCCTCGGCTGCTGGTTCGCGGCCCTTCGGTCATCTTGTCGGTCATCTGGCGACTCCTCTGCTCCCTCTCGTCGCAGCGTGGCCACGGACACCCGGAGAAGCAACTGGCATGCCGCCCCGAGGCCAGCCGAACTACACGGGAAAACGAGGCCGCCGGACTGCGCTGCGGACGGCAGACGATGAATCCTTCCGCAGGCCGGTGAATCATTCACCAGCGAAAGGTCGGAGGGCCTGGCCCGTGCCGACTCCGCCAGTGTGGACGCCCGCCGCGCGTGGTGCCGACGTGCCGACAAACCGCGCCGACAGGCGTTTTCGCGGGCCTTTCCAGCGATCCCGCCCTGCGGGCCGGTGCCGGGTGGCACCATTTCAGGGTGTATGCTTGATCGCGGGGTCCTCGGCACGTTCCCCGCATCCGGCCCAATCCCACCCCGGGAAGGGGCCGCCACCGCCAGGCCGGCACGGTCGGGGATGAGCGACAACCGCGAATTCATCGAGGAGTTTCTGGTCGAGTCGACCGAGAATCTCGACCAGCTCGACCGCGACCTCATCGCGCTCGAAGAGCGGCCAGACGACCCGCAACGGCTGGCAAGCATCTTCCGCACGGTCCACACCATCAAGGGCAACAGCGGCTTCTTCGGCTTCTCCAAGCTCGGTGCCCTGACCCACAGCGGCGAGCACCTGCTCGGCCGGCTGCGGGACGGCAAGATCCGGCTCAACAACCGGGTGACGGGCACGCTCTACTCGATGATCGACGCGGTGCGGTCGATCCTCCGGTCCATCGAGTCCACCGGCGTGGAGGGGGAGCAGGACTTCCGGGAGCTCGCACAGACGCTCGCGGCGGTCGCCAGCGAGGATGACGACGATTCCTCAGTGCCTGTGGCACCGAGTCGCTTCCCTCCTCCCACCCCGTCCGCTTCGTCCCCTGCCCCTGTCCCTGCCCCTACCCCGCCCGCGGCGTCGCGACCGGCTGTCCAACCGGATACCGTGGCTGAGGCCGCCGTCGCCGCACCGTCCTCGCCGCCTGCAGCACCGCCGGCCGCGAGCCCGTCACACCCTGCCCCTGCAGCCGCGGCGACGGCCGCCCGCCCCCCGGCCCCTCCCGCGTCCGCAGCCACGCCGCTGCCGACCGAGACCTCGATCCGCGTCGACGTGGGGCTTTTGGCCTCGATTCTCGACCTCGTCGGCGAGCTGGTGCTCGCCCGCAACGAGCTCCGGAGCATCGAGACCACCGATCCCGCGCTCGAGGGCGTGATCCACCGCATCAACAACGTCACCAACGCCCTGCAGGCGACGGCCGTGAAGACGCGGATGCAGCCGATCGAGCACGTCTTCAGCAAGTTTCCCCGCACCGTCCGCGATCTCGCCGTCTCCTGCGGCCGCGAGGTCCAGCTGGTGATCGACGGCGCCGACACGGAGCTCGACCGCACCCTGATCGAGAGCATCCGCGATCCCCTGACGCACCTCGTGCGCAATGCCGTCGACCACGGCATCGAGCCGCCCGACGTCCGGGTGTCGCGCGGCAAGCCCCGAGCAGGACGGCTGTCCCTGCGGGCGTTCCACGAGAGCGGACAGGTGACGATCGAGGTGCAGGACGACGGGGCCGGCATCCCGGTGGAGGCGGTCCGCGCCAAGGCCGTGGCCCGCGGCCTCGTCGACGCCGACACGGCGGCCCAGCTGCCGGAGGACCGGATCCTGCAGTTCATCTTCGAGCCGGGATTCTCGACGGCCGCACAGGTCACGAGCGTGTCGGGCCGGGGCGTCGGCATGGACGTCGTGAAGACGAACATCGAGGCCATCGGTGGGACGGTCGACATCGCCAGCCGGGCCGGCGAGGGCACGACGGTGCGGGTCCGCGTGCCGCTGACGCTGGCGATCATCCCTGCAATCGTGGTTCGCTGCGCCGCCGAGCGGTTCGCACTGCCGCAGGCGGCCGTCGGCGAGCTGATCTCGCTGCGCGGCGACGGCGGCCCGCGGATCGAGGGCCTCGAGGCGGCGGAGGTGATCCGCGTCAGGGGCCGGCTCGTGCCCGTGGTGTTTCTCGACGAGTTCCTGGGGCTGCGGCCGCGCACTGCTTGTCGCGAGGAGGGCACCGTCGTGCTCGTGCGGGTCGACGACCACGAGTTCGGCATCGTCGTCGACTCCGCCCGCACCGGCACCCCGGCCGACGCCGACCGCACGATCGCCGAGGCGGCCAGCCTGTCCACGATCGTCGTCAAGCCGATCGGCAGCCTCCTGGCGCAGCTGGGCATCTACTCGGGCGCCACCGTGCTCGGGGACGGCGGCGTGGTCCTGATCCTCGACCTCCGCGGCATCCTGCGTGCCGCCCGCCTGCCGCCGCTGGCCCGTCCCGACGACGAAGACGACGCGGCAGCCGAACGGGCGGCCGTCACCGACAGCTATCTGGTCTGCCGCACGAACTCCGGCCGCCGCATTGCCGTGCCGCTGGCAAACGTCGCCCGCCTGGAGCGATTCGGCGCCCAGGAACTGCAGCCGGTGGGACACCGGCAGGTCGTCCGCCGCGGTCAGGACTTCACGCCCGTCGTCGACGCCGATTCGATCCTCGGCGCGGCGGCCGCGCCCGCCGGGCCGGCCGCCGGAGGCGGCACGATCCACCTCGTCGTGCTCGACGACCGCCGTGGTGGGGTCGGGATCGCCGTGCAACAGATTCTCGACGTCGCCCGGGCGGAGTCACCGCTCCAGCCGGGGCTGGCGGCCTCCGGCGTCGTGGGAACACTCGCCGTCGGCGGGCTCGCCACCGAGGTGCTCGACCTGTCCGCCGCCCCGTTCCCGCCGTGAGCCCCCGTCCCGCCGCTCCACCGCCCCCGCAGCGGCACGACCGCCCGTACTTCCCATGCCCACCACGATCCCCACCGCCATCCGCCACTGCTGCTTTCTGGTCGGCGACGACTGCTTCGCCGTCATGGCCGACAGCGTGGCCGAGGTGCTCCACGACAGCCGCATCACCCGCGTGCCCCAGGCACCGCCGGCGGTGCTCGGCCTCCTGCACCTGCGTGGCAGGATCGTGCCGGTGATCGACATGCGGCGTCGTCTCGGATTTCCGGAGGCGGCCGGGGCGGCCGCCCGCACCCACCTCGTGCTGCGGCTCAACGACGACTGGTACAGCCTGCTCGTCGACGAGATGCTCGACGTCGTGGAGGTGCCGGAAGACA
>JBILVO010000088.1:0-16327 GCA_044370415.1 Pirellulales bacterium | reverse complement strand
CGCCTCGTGACGCGGGCCACCCGCCGTCCGCCTCGATCCCATGCCCCCCATGCCATCCACCGCGTGCTGCCTGCTTGCCGCCACCGAGAGCGTGCGGCACCGCATCACGAGCGGGCTGATCGAGGGCTTTTCGCAGTGGTGGCAGATGCCGGCGCTGGTGCTGGCGGTCGCGGCGTTGGCGAGCTTCATCGTCTGGATGTACCGGCGTGACGCGGCCGAACTGCCCCGCGGCGTGGGCCTGTTCCTGGCGGCTCTGCGGCTCGCGGCCGTGGCGGCGCTCGTCGCAGCCTACCTCGATTTCGAGCGCACCGCCGAGCACGAGATCGTGTTTCCGTCGCGGGTGGCGGTGCTCGTCGATTCAAGCGCCAGCATGACGCTGCGCGACGAGGCCGCGCCACTTGTCGCGCCGGCCAGTGCGCCGCCGGACGCCCCTGCCGGTTCCCGCGCCGAGCCTGCGACCCGCGCGGAGCGAGCCGTCGACGTGCTCCGGGGGGGCGGCCTGCTCGCCGCCCTCGCGCCGCAGCACGAGGTGTCGGTGTGGCGGTTCGATGCCGACGCGGAGCCGCTCGTCGTGCTGCCGACGGCCGACGCCGTGGCGGCGATCGTCCCGCCGGATTCAGGCACCGCCGACGGGACCGCGGCCGATACCGCCGGGGCCCCTGCCGACGGTGAGTGGACGACGCGGCTGAGCGCCCGCGGCTACGAGACGCGGCTCGGCGAGGCGCTGGCTCGCGTGCTCGATCACGAGCCGGCGGGAGCGCTCGCCGGTGTGATCGTGCTGACCGACGGGGCGAACAACGCGGGCATCGATCCGGCGTCGGCGGTGGTCGCGCTCGGGAAGGCCGGCGTCCCGGTGTTTCCGCTGGGCGTCGGGTCGGACCGGCTGCCTGCGAACGTGCGGGTGGCGGACGTCATCGTGCCGTCGCGGGTGTTTCCGGGCGATCGTTTCGCGGTGACCGGCTACCTGCAGTCGCAGGGGCTGGCCGGTCAGACTGTGCGGGTCGAACTGGCCGAACTACAGGCTGACGACGGCGGCAATGACCGAGGCCCCGCGGCCGCCGCGGGCCGCGTCATCGACACCGCCGAGGCGGTGCTCGGCGGCGGCGGCGAGATGGTGGCCGTGCGGTTCGACGTGCCCGGGCTGACTGCTCCGGGACGGCGGGATCTGGTGGTGCGGGTCGTCCCCCCGGCCGCCGATCGGACGCCGGCCGATGACCGGCAGGTGGCAGAGGTCGAGGTGGTGGACCGCGTCACCCAGGTGTTGCTGATGGCGGGCGGCCCGAGCCGTGAGTATCAGTTCATGAGGAACATCCTCGAGCGCGACAAGAGCTTCGCCGTGGACGTGCTCCTCGGCACGGCGGGCAAGGGAGCCTCCCAGGACGCGCGCAGGATCCTGGCGACGTTCCCCGGCACCGCCGAGGCGTTGGACGAATACGACGTCGTGGTGGCCTTCGACTACGACTGGCGCCGGCTCGACGCCGCGGCACAGTCGCGGCTCGAGAACTGGGTGTCGCGGGAGTCGGGCGGCCTCATCATGGTCGCCGGCGGCATCTTCATGGACACGTGGCTGTCCGATCCGCAGACCACGGTGATCCGCAACCTGCACCCGGTGGAGCTGCGGCGCACGGGCCGTCTGGTGGCGGATGACCCGGGAGGCGTCGAGGAGCCGATGCCGCTGGTCTTCTCGCGCGACGGCCTGGATGCCGAGTTCCTCTGGCTCGCCTCGAGCAGGGTCGCCAGCCAGACCATCTGGAGCGAGTTCAAAGGGGTGTACTCCTGCTTCGACTCCGGCGGCCCCAAGCCCGGCGCCACGGTCTACGCGCGGGCGGCCCGGCGGGGAGGGGCCGGCAGCCCGGAGACCAACCCCGTCTATCTGGCGGGGCAGTTCTACGGGTCGGGAAACGTCTTCTTCATGGGGAGCGGCGAGACCTGGCGGCTGCGGTCGCTGGACGACGCCCTGCACGAGCGATTCGTGACGCAGCTCGTGCGGCACGTGTCGCAGGGGCGGCTGCTCCGCGGCTCGCAGCGGGCGCGACTGCTCGTGGACCGCGACCGCTTCGCCGTCGGTGCCAATGTGATGGTGCGGCTCGTCGTGCCCGAGGGGGAGGCCGCCGCCGTCCGCGAGTGCCGGGCCCACGGGCCCGACGGCACCGCGGTGCCCGTGCCGCTCATGCCCGAACGGGATCGGCCGGGCACGTTGCAGGGGACGTTCGTGGCGTCGCGCGAGGGCGCCTGGCGGATCGATGTCGAACTCGGCGGCGGCAGCGGCGAGAAGCTGTCGCGACGCATCCAGGCGCGGCTGCCGGATCGCGAGCTGGAGCGGCCGCGGCTCGACCGCGGCATGCTCGAGCAGCTGGCCGCGCTGTCGGGAGGCAGGGCCCGGTTCCTCGAGGCCGACGGCTGGTCCGCCGAGGACGCCCGCGGGCTCGCTGCGGCCCTGGAGGACCGGTCGCGCCGCGAGTACGAGACCGGCTCGGCCGACGCCGATTTCAAGCGCCGGCTCAACGGTATCCTGCTCGGACTCGGCGCCGGGCTCCTCTGCGTGGAGTGGATCATCCGGCGGCTGGCGAAACTCGCGTGAGCCGCAGCGAGCCGCCGCGACAGGTCGTGCCCATGCGTTCCGTTCGATTCCGATCCTTCACCAGGCCTTTCAACCCGTTCCCGACGTGCGGAGATCCGGTGCAGTGACGACCGTCAGCGATCCCCTCGCCACCTCCCCGCCGGCGCGGCTCGCCGCCACGATGGAGCCGCTGCGCCGCATGCTCGCGGGCCTGCGCCGGCAGGTGCGCCGCTGGATCTGGGTGGAGTCGCTGGCCCTGGCCTGCCTCGCGCTGGCGGCCTTCTTCTGGGGATCGCTCCTGATCGACTGGGCGGTCGAGCCGCCGCGGTTCGTGCGGGCGGCGCTCCTGGCCGCGGCCGCGTGCGGCCTGGCGGTGCTGCTGCAACGCAAGCTCTGGTCGCGGCTGGCGACGGGGCTCCGCGACGCGAGCCTGGCGGTCGTCGTCGAGCGTTCCCATCCCGCGTTTCGGGACAGCCTATCGACGGCGATCGAGCTGGCCGACGAGCCGCCCGACGAGATCGATCCGGAGCTGCTCGCCCGGACCACGGCGGAGGCCGCGGCACACCTCAACCTGGTGAAGGCCGACCGGATCTTCCGTCGCAGGGCCCTGACGGCACTCGCCATGGCCGCGGCGGTCGCGGTGGCCAGCATCGTGGCGCTGGCGGTGGCACGGCCCGCGATCGCGGGGCTGTGGGTGCGTCGGCTGCCGCTGTTGGGCGACGAGCCCTGGCCGCGGCGGGTGCGGATGGAGATCGAGGGGTTTTCGGACGGCGTGCGCAAGGTCGCACGGGGCAGCGACGTCGACGTGATCGTCCATGTGCGGGCCGAGGGCGGCCCTCCCGAGATCGTCGACCTGCGCTGGCGGGCCGAGCCCGGCGGCGGCCGCGGCGCGGCGGGCGGATTCGGCGGCTGGCGGACCGACCGGATGGGCACCCGGGGTGGAGTCGCCGACGGCGCCCAATCGTTCGGCCACGTCCTCAAGGGCGTCGGCGAGACCGTCGAGCTCGAGGTGCGCGGCGGCGACGCGCGGCTGCGGGGCCTGCGGCTGCAGGTGCTCGATCCGCCGGCGCTCGAGAAGCTGGCCGTCACGGCGACGCTGCCCGACTACCTCGGGGCCGCGACGCGGGTGCTGCCGCCCGCGCGGGTCGTGCAGGTGCCACGCGGCTCCGCCGTGGAGATCGCGTGCACCTCGACCAAGCCGCTGGCAGCGGCCACCATGGTCGCAACGGCCGTCGGGGGCGGTGCCGCGGGGGCGACGGACGAGGAACGGCTGGCCACGGTCACGGCGCCGCCCGCGGACGGCGATCGCACCGTCGTCGGACGCATCGCCGCGCTCGATGCCGACCGGACCGTCATCGTGCAGTTCACCGACGTCGACGGCCTCGTGAACAGGGAGCCTGTGACGTTCGTGGTCTCGGCGCTGGCCGACGAGCCTCCCCAGGTGTCGATGCGGCTCCACGGAGTGTCGACCGCCGTCACGCCGCGGGCCCGCGTGCCGCTCGTGGGCATGATCACCGACGACCATGGGCTCGCCGGGGCGGCGGTGCGGCTCAAGGTGGGCGACGCCGCGGAGACGACGCTGCCGGTGGCCAGGGTGCGCGCGGGCGCTGCGCAGGTGGACATGCCGGCCGAGGAGGCCGAGACCGTCGTCCTCGAGCCGCTCGGTCTGGTGCCCGGCCAGAAGCTCGAGCTGGCGGTGATCGCGCAGGACGGGTGCACGCTGACGGGCGGCCCGAACGTCGGGTCGAGCGTTCCCTGGTCGCTGGACGTCGTCACGCCCGAGGCGCTCGTGGCGATGCTCGAGGCCCGGGAGATCATCCTGCGGCGGCGGTACGAGAGCTGCATCGCCGACCTCACGCAGGCCCGCGGTCGGCTTGTGGACGGCGCGGCGGACGACGATCGCTCGGCGGCGGCGGGCCTCGGCGAGGCGACCGCCCGCGCAGCCGGCGAGACGGGCGAGCTCGCGGCGGCGTTCCGGGACATCCGCGACGAGTTCGCCAACAACCAGCTGCTCTCGCCAGAGCTGGAGGCGCGGCTGGTCGGCCAGATCGCCGGCCCCCTCTCCGCCATCTCGGCGCAGGATCTACCGGCCCTGGCGGCCGCCTGCCGGGCGGTGCAGGACCGCGCGGCCCTGCTGCGGCGGGCCGACGACGTGCTGGCCCGCATGCGTGCGGTGCTGGATAAGATGATGGAGCTGGAATCGTTCAACGAGGTGCTCGATCTGCTGCGCGGGATGATCCGCACGCAGGAGCAGATCCGGACCGAGACGCTCGACCAGCAGAAGCGACGGGCCCGGGAGGCGCTGGAGCGGCCATGAGGCTGGAGCGGCCATGAGCATGCAGCCACCCCCACCGACACGCGGGTGCGGCGGTCAACGCGGCGGACGGGAGCGTCCGCTGGACGCCGCCGGGCGCCGCATGCGCCCTCTCCGTCGTGCGGGCAGTGCGGCCGTGGTCGTCGCGCTGTGCGTCGCCCTTGCGGGCGGCGCCGCAGCGCGGGCGGACGAGCCGGCGGCCGTGCCGCCCGGCGGCAGCCTGGCGTCCCGCGAGCAGGAGGTGGCGCAGCAATTCCGCGATCTCGAGAAGACGTTCCTGCGGCTGGCGGATCTTCTCGCGCCCAGCGATCCGCGACGGGCGGCGCTGCTGCGGAGCGTCTTCGCGCAGGCCCGCGACGCCGAGATGGGACAGCGTCTCGACACCATCGTGGAGCTGCTGCAGAAGGGGCAGCTGCTGAAGGCGGGCGCGACGCAGGCCACGGCGGTCGAGCAGCTGCGCGAGCTGCTCACGCTCCTCGAGTCGGGTGACAGCGACAAGCGGCTTGCCAGCGCGAAGGAGGAGGTGCGGCAGTTCGTGGGCCGGCTGTCGAAGCTCATCGCCCGCCAGCGCGACGTGCAGGGATCGACCGAATCCGGGGCGGGCGAGTCGCAGCTGTCGGAGCGGCAGGCCGCCCTGGCGGAGGAGGCCCGCGGCCTCGCCCAGGAGATCGGCGGGTTCGCCCAGAGAATGGAGCCGAAGGACGCCGCCGGCGACGCGCGGACGGGCAAAGAGTCTGCCGACGGGAAGGAGGATGGTCGCGATCCGCAGGACCGTGGCGAAAAGCCTGCCGCGAAGGAAGACGAAAAGTCGCCCGGCGACGGGAAGAGCAGCGGCAAGAAGCAGGGCGGCAGCGAGGAGCAGAGCGAGGGCGGACAGCGCGACGGCAAAAAAGACAACGACCAGGAAATGAAGGGGCGGGGAACGAAGGACGAGGGAAAGCAGGACGAGGGAAAGAAGGCCGGCGGAGACCAGCAGCCCGGGCAAGGGGAAGAGAGCGACGAGGCCGCAAAGCCCCCCGGAAAGTCGGCCTCCGGCAAAGCGGGCGGCGAGGGGGACGCGAGTCCGGATGAGCAGCCCTCGGAGGACTCCCCGGGCGACGATGCCGGCCGAGACGATGGCGACGACGAGTCGTCGCGGGCGCGGCGGGCGAAGAAGCGGCTCGCCGACGCCGAGCGGCGGATGCGGCAGGCGCAGGAACGGCTGCGGGACGCGAATCGACGCCAGGCCCGCGAGGAGCAGGAGAAGGCGATCGAGGAACTGGAGACGGCCCGCGCCGAGCTGGAGGAGATCCTGCGGCAGATGCGCGAGGAAGAAGTCGAGCGGCTGCTCGTGCAGCTCGAGGCGCGGCTGCGGGCGATGCTGCGGGCCGAGCGGGCGGTGCTCGCCGGCGCCGAGAAGCTCGCTGCGGAACAGGAGCGGGCCGATCGGGAGCGGGAGCTGGAGTCGGCGCGGCTCTCGCGGGAGCAGGGCGGCATCGGCATGGACGCGTCGCGAGCCCTGTCGCTGGTTCGCGACGACGGCTCCGCCGTGGCGATCCCGGAGGCGCTGGAGCAGGTGCGGGAGGACTCCAGCCAGGCGGCGGCACGGCTGGCCCGCGGCGACGTCGGGGGCACGACCCGCGGCATCCTGCAGGACCTGGTGGCCAACCTCGAGGAGATGATCGCGGCGCTCGAGAAGGCCCAGCGGGAGCAGCAGGCCCGCCAGTCCGGCGGCCCGGAGGGCCGGCCCGCGGAGCCGGGCGAGCAGCCGCTCGTCGACAAACTGTCCGAGCTGAAGATGATCCGCTCCCTGCAGCTGCGGGTGAACGGCCGCACGCGGCGATTTTCGAAGCTGCTCGCCGACGGCGCGGAGCAGGCAGAGGAGCCGGAACTGCTCGACGCCCTCGAGCGGCTCGCGGAGCGGCAGCGGACGATCGAGCGGGCCGCGCACGACATCGTCACCGGCCGGGCCGAATGAACCGCGGGCCCGATTTTCACCGGCTGAAACCGGGGCGATCGCTCGCCGTGCCCGCGACCGGCGGGTTCGTCGGGTATGATGGGAGAGTGCCCTTCGACCGGCTGCCGTCCCTGGACGGAAGGGAGTTCTACGTGTTTGGTCGCCGTGCTGTGCCCCTGCCTCCGCTGGTCGCCCTGCCCGTCCTCCCGCCCGTCGTCTTGGCTGTCCTCCTGACGGCCGGCACGACGGTGGTTGGAGCCGTGGGCGTGGCCGTCGCAGCGGCACCGGCGGCCCGCGACACAGCCGACGCGGAGCTCGAGCGCCAGCCCTCGTGGGTCATGCCCCGGCGGGCCGACGTCAGCGTGCGCATGCTCGCCTGGCTCGATGCGACGGCAGCGTCCCGGCCCGCCGCGCCGGATCGAATCGCCGCGGCCCGGGCGGCCTGGTCCGCAGAGGCGGCCGAGGGGGAGCAGCGCGATCTGCTCGACCAGGTCATGGATTCCTTCGCGGCGATCGATCCCCGGTGCGCCGACGTGCAGCGGAGCCTGTCGACCGCCTCCGGCCTCGAGTGGCTCGCCGATCCGGGAACGGACGCCTTTCAGCGGGATGCGGTTCGGCTGTGGCTCGGCAGGGAGTGCGTGCGTCGCGACCGGTTCGACGACGCGCTCGCCCTGCTCGAGGGGCTCGACGTGGCCAGCGCGGTCGATCCCGCCGCCCTGCTGTTCCACCTGGCGGCCTGCCAGCACTGGCTCCTCGAGGCCGACCAGGCCGTCGCGTCGCTCGACCGCCTGCTGGAGCGGTCCGGTGAAATACCGGTGCGGTACGAGCGGGTCGCCCGGCTGCTGCGGGCGGACATCGCCGCGCTGGAGGACGAGTCGCTCGACCACATCGCGCGGCGGATGCGCGACATCACGCGGCGGCTCGACCTCGGCCGCGCCGGCCCCAGGACACTGGCCGTGCAGGACGGCGTCATCGAGTCGCTCGACAAGATGATCAAGGCGATCGAGCAGCAGCAACAGCAGCAGAGCCAGTCGTCCGGTGGCGCTGGCGGCGCGGGCCGCGGCGGCAGCGGGACGCCGATGGACGACAGCCGGATCGCCGGCGGCAAGGGGCCGGGGGAAGTGACCAAGCGGGACATCGGCGACACGGACGGCTGGGGCAGGCTGCCGCCGCACAAGCGCGAGGAGGCACTGCAGCAGATCGGCCGCGAGTTCCCCGCGCACTACCGCGAGGCGATCGAGCAGTACTTCAAGCGGCTGGCCACGGGCGAGGAGAAACGGTAGTGCACGTCCCCGTCGGTGGCGCTGGATGGATGGCGGTGCGGGCCGCGGCGGCCGTGGCGTGCTGCCTGGCCGCGGCCGCGTCGGCGGCCGAGCCGGTCGCGGGCGCGGCGCCGCTGGTCCGCGTGCAGCGGGGGGATGGCACTGCGACGGCCGGCCGGCTGCTGGGCATCGACGCGAAGGAGGTGCGGCTGGCGGCGGACTCGGCGGGAGGCGCCGCCGTCGCCCTGCCGGTGGAGGGCGTGCGGGGCCTCGCTCGCGAGGATCAGGCCGCGGAGGTCTTCCACAGGATTCTCGTGACGCTCGTGGACGGTGGAACGCTGTCCGGCGACGAATTCACCTGGGACGGGAAGGGGCCCGCGGAGCTGACGCGGCCCGAAGGGCGGATCGAGCTGCCGGTGGCCCGCGTGCGTTCCGTCGCCGTGCTGCCCGGGGCTGCCGCCGCGGCGGCCTGGCAGGCTGCGGTCCCCGAGGGGGTGTCGAGTGATCTCGTCGTGGTGGGCGGCGAAGAGAGCCACGAGTTCGTCGAGTGCGCGATCACGGCGGTGTCGCCGGAGACGGTGACCGTCGTGCTCGACGAGGAGACGATCCCCGTCAAGCGGTCGAAAGTGATCGGCATGCAGTGGCTGCGGAACGACGGCGCCGCGGCTGGCAGGCTCGCCGTGGCGGTGGCCGGGGGTGGGCTGAAGGGGGATCGCGTCGAGTGGTCCGCCGACGGGCTGGTGGTGGACGGCGAGATCCGCCTGCCTGCCGTGCTGCTGACCGCCGTCGACTACGCGTCCGGGCGGACGGTGGGCCTGGCCGGGCTGACGGCCGAGAAGGTCTCGGTGGAGCCCTGGTTCGGGGGCTTGGGCCGCGGGGTCGGACTGGAGTCGTTCTTCGCGCCCCGTGCCGTGGCCGCCAGGAAGACGTCCGGGCGGCAGGAGCAGCATCAGGCCACCACGCATGCGGGATTGATCATGCGACCGCGGACCGTCGCCACCTGGCGGTTGCCGCCCGACAGCCGTCGTCTGCGGGCGACCGTCGCCGCGGCCGCCGGACCGCAGGCCGCCGACGCCACGATCGTGGTGGTGGCCGTCGACGACCGTGAACTGTTCCGGCGGCAGATCGACGCGGCCGCCTCCGCCACCGGCGAGGGCGAGGCGGGAGGCTCGAACGGCATTCCGTTGGACGTTGATCTGGCGGGTGGACGACGGCTCACGGTGACCGTCGACTTCGGCGGGACGGGCGGCATCGGCGGGGCCGTGCTGTTCAGCGACCCGGTCATCGAGCGCTAGGCGGAGGAGGACGTGGCGATGGAGCGGGCATTCCGAGTGTCGCTGCCGTGCCGTTCCGTCGCTGCATCGCGCCGGGCTGCGGGCGGACCGCGACCGGCCCTGCGTGCTGCACGGCTCGCGGCCGGACGTGTCGTCGCACTGGCAGTCGGCTGGGCGATCCTACCGGGCTGGCTGTCGGCCGTGCCCGCCGCCGACGTCGCCCCGGCCGTGCTCGAGGCCCAGCGGCAGCGGATCGACGTCATCCGGCAGGCGTCGGCGACGGCCGTGGCCATCTTCGCCGGCGACGCCGGAGGTGGGTCGGGAGTGCTGATCAGCCCCGACGGGTATGCGCTCACGAATTTTCACGTCGTGCAGCCGGCCGGGCCGGCGATGAAGTGCGGCCTCGCCGACGGCCGCGTCTACGACGCGGTGCTGGTGGGGCTCGATCCGACCGGCGACGTCGCGCTGATCAAGCTGCTCGGCCGCGAGGACTTCCCGTTCGCAGAGCTCGCGGACAGCGACGAGGTCGAGGTGGGCGACTTCTGCTTCGCCGCCGGCAATCCCTTCCTGCTGGCCACCGACTTCCAGCCCTCGATCAGCGTGGGCATCGTGTCGGGCGTCCACCGCTACCAGTTTCCCGCGGGGACGATCCTCGAGTACGCGGATTGCCTGCAGGTCGACGCCGCGATCAATCCGGGCAACTCCGGCGGCGGACTCTTCGATGCCCGCGGACGGGTGATCGGCGTGAACGGCAGGGCGTCGTTCGAGAAGCGCGGCCGCGTCAACGTGGGCGTCGGCTACGCGATCTCGTCGAACCAGCTGCGGCATTTTCTCGGCATGCTCAAGGGCGGGCGGCTCGTCGACCACGCCACGCTCGGGGCGACGGTGGCCACGAGCGCGGACGGTCGGGTCGTCGTCTCGGACATCCTCGACTCCTCGGACGCATGGCGGCGCGGCCTGCGCTACGACGACGAGATCGTGTCGCTCGCGGGCCGCAGCGTGCGGACCGCGAACGCATTCAAGAACATCCTCGGCACGCTGCCGGCGGGCTGGCGGGTGCCGCTGGTCTACCGCCGCGGCGGCCGTCGCGAGGAGATCCTGGTGCGGCTCGCCGGCGTGCATGCGGCTGCGGAGCTCGCCGCGATCGTCGAGGGGAAGGATCCGCGACGACCGGGCCGCGCGCCTGCGCCGCGCGATGGCGGCAAGCCCCCCGGACCGCCGGGCGAGGACGGCCGGGACGGGCCGGATGGCCCGCCGCAGGAGGGCAGCGCCGGCCGGCCGGCGGCTTTGCCCGACGCGATCCGCGACCTCTACGAGCCGCGCCGCGGCTACACGAACCACCACTTCAACGTGCTCGAGCGCAGCCGCGTCATGCGGCTGGTGTCGGGCGGCCTCGCCGGGGCGTTCGCCGGCCGCTGGACCCTGTCGGGCAGGCTGGCGGACGGTGAGGCGTTTCGGATCGAGCTGTCGGACACCGAAGGAGTGATCGACCTGCCCACCGGCACGACGCGGGTCGACGCCACGGGACAGCTCGACGCGAATCCCAGTCCGCCCGGCAGCGGCGGCATGCTGGCGGCACTGCTGCTGTGGCGACGACTGCTTGTGTCGCAGAGGGATGGCTCGGCTGCGACGCTCGGCCGCACGAGCTACTGGGGCACGGCGCCCCTCGATCCCGCGTCATTCGGGCGGGCCGGCGGGCAGCGGCTCGTGGACGTGCTCGAGTCGTCGGTCGCAGGCGTCGAGTCGCGGTTCGCCGTGGCCGAGACGGGGGCGGTCGTCGGGGTGGATCTGTGGACGTCGCCCGACGCCGATCCCTGCGAGGTGCGGTTCACCGCCGTGCTGCCCGACCATCCCCAGGGCATGCCGGCCGTGATCGAGGTGCGGCACGGCAACGAGCTGTTCGGTGTGTTCCGCGTCGAGTCCGCGGTGCTGGAGGTGGAGGATGCCGCCGCCCGTCCGGACACCGGAAACCGCGTCCCACCCGGAGGCGGCACATGACGCGGCGCTCGGGCCAAGACGGGTCGCTGGCTGGCGGGTCGCTGGCATGCAGGTCGGCGGCGGCGGGGCTGGCGGCGGTCCGCCTGTGGGCCCTGCTGTGGCTGCCCTGCGTGCTCGGGCCGCCGGCCGCTGCGGCGGAACGGATCGCAGCGTCACCGCAGGAGACGATTCGATCCGCGGCCAGAAAGATCGTGAAGATCCACGGCGCCGGTGGCCTCCGTGGTCTCGAGTCCTACCAGACGGGCGTGCTCGTCTCCCCCGAGGGCCACGTCGTGACGATGATGAGCACAGTGCTCGACTCCGACGAACTCGACTGCGTGCTCGACGACGGCCGCAGGTATCGGGCCACGCTGCTCGGTGTCGATCCGCGGCGGGAGGTGGCCGTGTTGGCGATCGAGGCGGAGGAATTGCCGGCGTTCGTGCTCCGCAGCGGCGGCGCGGAGCGGGTGCCCGCGGGCACGCGGATCTTCGCGCTCTCCAACCTGTTCGGCGTGGCGGTGGGTGACGAGCGGGTCAGCGCCCAGCACGGCGTGGTGTCGGCCGTGGTGCCGCTCGAGGCGCGCCGGGGAGCCTACGAGGTGCCCTACCGCGGCGACGTCTACATCCTCGACTGCACGACCAACAATCCCGGCTCGGCCGGCGGCGCCGTCGTGGACTGGCGCGGCCGGCTCGTGGGGATGCTCGGCAAGGAACTGCGGTCGAGCGGAAGCGGCACCTGGCTCAACTACGCGCTGCCCATCGACGAGGTGGCGACGGCCTACGCGGAGATCGTGAGCGGGGCGGCGCCGGCTCCCGGTGTCGCCTCGGCCGCGGTGCGGGCCGGCGTTGGATTCGACACCATGGCACTGGGCGTGGTGCTGGTGCCCGACCTGATCGACCGCACGCCCCCGTTCGTCGAATCGGTGGTAGCCGGATCGCCCGCGGCGCGGGCGGGGCTGCGGGCCGACGACCTCGTGATCGCCGTCGGCGGCCGCACCGTGGCGTCGCGGGCGGCGTTCCAGCAGGCGGTCGGCGACCTCGCGGAGGGCGACCCGGTGAGGCTGTCGGTCGTCCGGGCCGGCGCGATCGTCGAGTGCGACCTGGGGCCGCGACCCCGCCGGGCGGAGAAGAAGCGATGAGGACGCCCGTCCGCTCCACGATGTGCTCCCCCGCATGCTCTCCGACATGCACCCCACCATGGTGCAGCGGCCCGTCGCGGATGGTCCGGGCGGCGGCGATCTGCATCGCGCTCGCAGTGCTCGCGGTGTCGGTGCGGGCGGACGATCTCGTGCTGGAGGAGGAGGCGGCCATTCGCGCCGCCGTCGCCCGCGTGGCGGCCGCGACCGTGCGGATCGAGCCGGCGGGCGTCTCGGAGGCGGCGCTCGGGTCGGGGGCGGAGGCCAGCCCGGCCAGCGGGCCCTCCACGGGAATCGTCGTCGCGCCCGGATGGGTGCTGGCGACCGCGTTCGCCGTGCCCAAGGACGCGAAGGAGGCGATCGTCGTGGTGCCGGCGGCGGCAGTCCAGGCCGCGGATGCCGCGGACCGGGGCGGTCGTCGCGTGGCGCAGGCCGTCGGCCGCGATCTGGCCCGCGGTCTCGTCCTCCTGCGGATGGACGACGAGGCGGTGCCGCCGGTGGGGGAATGGGTGCCGCGGGCCGAACTCGCGGTGGGCCAGTGGTCGATCGCGGTCGGCCGTGGCTGGGAGGCGGTCGAGCCGAGCGTCGCCGTCGGCGTCATTTCGGCGGTGAGCCGGTCGTGGGGGCGTTCGGTGCAGACCGATGCCTCGGTGTCGCCGGCGAATTACGGTGGGCCGCTCGTCGACATCGCCGGCCGCGTGATCGGCATCCTCGCGCCGCTGCCTGCGGACACCGCCGGGATGAACCTGGGGACGGAGCTCTACGACTCCGGCATCGGATTCGCCGTGCCGCTGGAAGACGTGATGCGCGTGCTGCCCCGGCTCCAGCAGGGCGAGTCGCTCTCGGCCGGCGTGCTGGGCATCGGCTACGCCGCGCGCGACCCGTTCACGGGAGCGGCCACGATCGCCACCTGCAGGGCCGGATCGCCCGCCGCGCGTGCGGGACTGCGGCCCGGGGACACGATCGTGTCGGCCGACGGCCGGCCGGTGTCGCGGATCGCCGAGCTTCGCCATGTGCTGGCCACCCGCTACGCTGGCGACAGGATCGAACTGGTCGTCGCCCGTCCCGCCTCGAAGGCCGGCGCCGCGGCCGGCGATGGGGATGAGCCCACGCGGATCCCGTTCACGGTCGAGCTGGCGAAGGAGCTGCCGCCGTGGCGGAGGCCGATGCTCGGCATCGTGCCGGAGCGATCCGGGGCGCGGGAGGGGCAGCGGCCCCCGGTCCGCATCGCGTGGGTCTGGCCGGGTGGTCCTGCGGCGCGGGCGGGGCTCGTCGCCGGCGACGTGATCGAGGCGGCCGTTCCGCCGGTGGCGGAAGGGGAGGAGACGTCCGGCGAGGTGTCGCTGGAATCGCCCGCGGCGCTGGCAGGCGTCGTGGCGGGCACGGAGCCCGGGCTCTCGATCGGACTGGTCGTCTCCCGTGAGGGCCGCCGGCAGACCATCCCCGTGGAGACGGTGGTGATGCCCGCGGACCTGCCCGCGGACTTCGCCGCGACCGTGCCCGAATACGTGCCGAAGCTGCCGACGCCCGTGCCTCCGGGGGGCGACGTGGTGAAGATCGAGCGGCTGGAGGCTGCGGAGGTGGCGAAGCCGCCCCTCGTCGTGCTTCCCGGCGGCGCGGCCCGCGAGCCGCTGGGTGTTCTCGTCTACCTCGGCCCGCCGCGGGGCGAGGTGGACGAACAGCAGGCCGCAGCGTGGAAGCTGGTGGCGGCACGGCATGGCGTGGCGGTCATCCTGCCGGGCTCGGCCGATCCGCAGCGCTGGGGTCGGGAGGACATCGGGGGCATCAAGCGGGCGTTGGCGACGCTGGCGGCGAAGCGGGCCGTCGACCCGGCACGGATCGCGGTCGCGGGGCAGGGGGCCGGCGGCGCGTTCGCCTGGCTCGTCGCAGAGAGCCTCGGCCCGGCCGTCCGCGGCGTGGCGCTGCTCGATGCGTCGCTGCCGCGACAGGCGTCGATCGAGCCCGTCGAGCCGGGGCGATCGCGGTGGGTGCTCTTTGGAACGACAGGGGGCGAACTGCCGGCCCGCGTCGAGGAGGACCGCCGCCGCCTCGAGCGGGCGGGGTTCACCGCCGGCACGCTGCCCGGGGAGCAGGGGGTGGCCACCGTCGCCCCGCTGCTGGCAGCCTGGGTCGAGGCGCTGGGCACGCTGTGACGACGGTCGCCAGCGACCTGCGGCCGCCGGGCCTGACCGTGCTGTTCGCGGATGCCCACGTGATCGTCGTCGACAAGCCGCCTGGCATGCCGAGCGTGCCGGCCCGCACCCCTCTCGACCCTCCTGCTGTGGCGACGATGCTGCGCGACGAGTATGGCCCGCTCGAAGCGGTCCATCGCCTCGACCGTGACACGTCAGGCCTGCTGGTGCTGTCGAGATCGCCTGCGGCCCGCATCGCGCTGGGGCGGTCCTTCGAGGGACGGGCCGTGCAGAAGCGGTACGAGGCGATCGTGTGCGGCGTGCCCGCGGCGGCCCATGGAGAAATCCATCTGCCACTCGCGCCGGATCCCGGGCGGCCGCCGCGTCACCGGGTCGATCCGATTTCGGGCAGGATCGCGATCACCCGTTGGCGGCTCGTGGAGCGGCGCGAGTTTCCGAATGGGCCGCGGTCGCTCCTCGAGCTCGAGCCCGTGACCGGCCGTTCCCACCAGCTGCGGGTGCACCTCGCCTGGCTCGGAGTGCCGATCGTCGGCGACCGGCTCTACGGGCCCGCGACGCTGCCCGCCGCTGCCGACCGGCTCGCGCTGCACGCGGCGTGGCTGCGGTTTCCGCATCCGGCAGATGGTCGGCAGGTCGAGATCGCGTCGCCCCATGGGCTCGCAGGGGGCCTGGCCGCGGCCGCCATGCGGCGCGAGTGACTCACGTGGCGTGACCAGGTAGCGGGATTCCGTCGCCGTGGCGGAGCCGCGCGGCCGGCATCGCGTTGGATCGCGATGCTGCACCATCGGGCTGCATCGTTCTTGTGCACGAGGCCTGCCCAAAAACTGGGCGAGGGGCCGCCGCCAGGCTCTCCGATAGGGCGAGGAAATATTTTTTCCGAACCTGGCACGGCGACCGAAAATCGACTTTTTGTGCCTAAAAAGCCGCTTTCGTGGGATCGCAGCAATGCTCGGACACGGCCGCGACAGGAGTGCGGCACGCAGTTTGCCTAATCATCCCAAAAGAGTTCACGGTGCCCAGGGTGTTGCCTGGCGCCCGGAGCGGACCACGCTGCGGAGGCGTCCCGCGACCGGATTGTTTTCCCTTCTGGAGTCGCAAGATGCGGTCTTTCTTTTTCTCCCCGAGCGGGGAGCAGGCGGTCGGTGAGGGTCCACGCGGGAGCGGCCGCGGGCGGCGTGCAACGCAGGCTGCCATGCAGGTTTCCACGTCGCGGATCGGGGCTGGGTCGGTCGTATCCTCGGCGCTGGCCGCGTGTGTCTTCGCCGGCGTGGCGTTGACGCTCTGCCCGGGCGGCTTTGCCTTCGGCCAGGATGCAGCGGTCGCGGAACCCGCAGCGGCGGCCGCCGACGCCGCCGTGACGGCCACCGGCTACAAGCCGAACCTGATGTCGTTGGAGCAGATGGTCGAGAAGCTCTGGACCGGTGCCGACACCGTCTGGGTGCTCATCTGCTCGATGCTCGTGTTCTTCATGAACCTGGGCTTCGGCTGCGTCGAGACCGGATTCGCCCGGTCGAAGAACTGCGTCAACATCCTCTCGAAGAACTTCATCGTCTTTGCGGCGACGTCCGTCGCCTTCTGGTTCCTCGGGTGGGACCTGATGTTCGGCGCCGGCGACGGCGGTTGGATCGGGCAATCTGGCTCCTGGATGGTTGGCGGGGCCGACAACAGCCCACTGATGGGCGACAAATACCAGGGAGTCTATGGCTCGATCAGTT
>JBILVO010000209.1:0-5024 GCA_044370415.1 Pirellulales bacterium | reverse complement strand
TCCTCAGCATTTTTCCGTTGAATGTTTTTGTCGCTGGCCGCCGAATCGCCCCAGCCTGCCTCGCCGCCCACCGTCGTCGAGGTCGGCCATCGCAGCGTGGAAAGCGGTGCCGATCATGCCGCCCGCGCCGTGCCTCCCACGGTCGCGAACACCTCCACCCGCTCCTCGTCGGCCAGTTCCTCCGCGGCCAGCACCCGCACGTCGGGCAGGTGGCGGGCCAGCGCGTCGCGAATCCGGGTCCGCACTCCCTCCGGCACGACGACGACCGGCCTGCCGGCACGCTCGACCACCGGTCGCACCGCCCGCCGCAATTCGGCCACCAGCTGCTGCGGGGCCGGCCCGCTCCCGCGGACGACCGCGTCGATCGCGTGCTGCTCCAGCCGCACGGCGACGAGCCTGCCCTCCGGGTCGCGGACCCGCCTGCAGATCGAGCGCACGAGCGACCGCCGCACGATCTCGGCCAGGGCGGCGGGCTCCGGCGCCTCGCCGGCGTGGTCGGTCATGATCTCCAGCAGTTCGGCGAACGGCCGGATCGCCGCGCCGTCGCGGAGCAGGCACTGCAGCGTGCGATGGATCCGGGCGATCGTGAGCACGCCCGGCACGGCCTGCTCGACGACGGCGGGCTGCGTTTCCCGCAGCGACTCCACGAGGCGGGCGACCGCGTCGCGGGAGAGCAGCCGATCGGCATGCCGACGCACCGCCGCCTCGACGGCGCGGGCGACGCAGTCGGCCTCGTCGAACAACGTCGCGCCGCGACGGCGGGCGGTGTCGGCCTGCGCATGTCCCAGCCACGTGCCGCGGCGGCCGGTGAGCGGCTCGATCACGGACGCCTCCGGCGCGGCCCCGGGCGTCGCGTCGACGCCCTCGAGCACCTCGCCGGGAGCGGGCACCGCCAGCAGCCTGCCCGCGGGAATCTCCGCTTCGAAGACGGCTTCGCCGGCGATCGTCACCCGGTAGCAGCGGTCGCCGAGCGCGAGGTCGTCCCGCATGACGACCTGCGGCACGACGAGGCCGAGGTCGACGGCCACCGCCGACCGCACCGCCGCGGTCCGCTCCGGCAGCGGCCCCGTGATCAGGGAAACCAGGCCCCGGCCGACCTCCACCACGATGCGGTCGTCGGCGAGCAGGTCGTCGGCCGCCTTCGGCCGCGCCGCGGCCGCAGACGGGACTCTGGCTGCGGCGGTTTCGGCGGCAGCCTGCCGGCGCGCGGCGCCGCGCGTGAGCCAGGCGGCCGTGGCCGCGGCCACGGCAATTCCCGCCAACGGCAGGAACGGCAGCCCCGTGAACGACAAGAGCCCGAGAAACACGGCCGTGATCGCCAGCACGTGCGGCCGCGACACGAACTGCCGGCCCAATTCCCGGGGCAGATCGACCGACTGGCTCGACCGCGAGATGAGCAGGCCCGTGGCCACCGACACGAGCAGCGCGGGCACGGCGCTCACCAGGCCGTCGCCGATGGTCAGCCGCGAGTAGACGTCGACCGCCTTCGCGAACGGCATGCCGTGCTGGATCACGCCGATCGCCAGGCCGCCCACGAGATTGACCAGCGTGATGACGACGCCGGCCACCGCCTCGCCGCGAACGAACCGGCTCGCGCCGTCCATGCTCGCGAAGAAGTCGGCCTGCCGCTGCAGGTCGAGCCGCAGTCGCCGCGCCTCCTCCCGGGTGACCGTGCCGGCCTGCACCTCGGCGTCGATCGCCATCTGGCGGCCGGGCAGGCCGTCGAGGGTGAAGCGGGCGGCGACCTCGCTGGTGCGGGTCGATCCGGCGGTGATCACGACGAACTGGATGACGGCGATGATCGCGAAGATCACGCCGCCGACGACGATGTTGTTGGCCGCGACGAATTCGCCGAACGCCTGGACGACCTGGCCGGCGGCGTCGACCCCCTCGACCGCGGCCCGCGACAGCACCAGCCGCGTGGAGGCGATGTTGAGCACGAGCCGGATCAGCGTCGACCCCAGCAGGAACGTGGGAAACACGCTCATGTCGAGCGGCGTGCGGGCGGCCAACGCTCCCAGCAGGGCGAGCACCGACACGGTGAGATTGGCCGCCAGCATCAGGTCCAGCACCGCCGGCGGCACCGGCGTCAGCACGACGAGCACAGCCAGCAGCATCACGGCCGGGATCGCGTAGTCGAGCAGGTGCGTCGCCGCAACGCGGCGCGGCGCGGCGGACGCGGCGCTGCCCGGTGCGATGGACGGTGCGATGGACGGTGCGATGGACGACGCGGCGGATCGTGGCATGGAGCGAGCGTGGGTCCGAATGGAGCGAGCGTGGGTCCGAATGGAGCGACGTGGGTCCGGATGGACCGAATACGGGCCCCTTCCTGGGGATCGGGCGGGGACGATAGCGGTGCCGCGGGCGGCGGTCCAGATCGCTCCCCGGGGACGCGATCCTTCCGTACAATGCGGAGGAAACGCCCTTTTCCGCCGCCGCCCGGCCCGCGCACGATGCACTTCAACCGCTTCGGCCTCGAGTTCGACTACCCCGAGAACTGGTCGGTGGACACCGACGACTCCGAGGGCCGCTACGCCACCGTCACCGTCGTCTCGCCGGAGGGCGGCTTCTGGTCGGTGAGCGGCCACGCAACCGGCGGCGAACCCGAGGCACTCTCGCAGGCGGTCCTGCAGCAGATGCGGCAGGAATACCGGGATCTCGACAGCGAGCCCGCCGAGGAGGTCGTCGGCGGCCGCATGCTCGCCGGCTGCGACATGAACTTCTACTGCCTCGATCTCACGAACACCGCTCAGGTGAGGACGCTGGAGACGCCGGAAGCGATCTACCTCTTCTTCTGCCAGGCGGAGGACCGGGAGTGGGATCGCATCGCGCCGGTGTTCGCGGCCATGACGGCGAGTTTCGTGGCTGCCCTGCCGGAGGATGCGTGACCGCGACGGAGGAAATCTCGCTGTTTTCCCCAGTGAAAACACCTCCTGAGCGTTTTTTCGCAGCCTGCTAAGATTCTTCGGCTCTTTCCCAGTTCCCGCCCTCCCGGACTTCCGCCGTTGCCCTTCCTCGCCGACCTCGCCGCAGCGCCGTCCGCCCAGATCCAGATGGGCCACTGGCTGGCCTTCGCCGCCATGGTGGCGATCCTGCTGACGCTCGACCTGACCGTCTTCCACAAGCAGGCCCACGAGCCGTCGCTGCGGGAGAGCGCGTTTTGGACCTGCATCTGGGCAACGCTCGCGCTGGCGTTCAACGCCCTCGTCTGGTGGTGGCTGGGCGGCCAAGCAGCGATCGAGTTCCTGACCGGCTATCTGGTCGAGTGGTCGTTGTCGATGGACAACGTCTTCGTCTTCGCCGTGATTTTCGGCTACTTCCGCGTGCCCCTGAAGTATCAGTACCGCGTGCTCTTCTGGGGCATCCTGGGCGCAGTGCTGATGCGGCTGACGTTCGTGCTGGTGGGGGCCGAGCTCGTGGAGCGGTTCCACTGGGTGATGCCGCTCTTCGGCGCATTCCTCGTCTACACGGGCGTCAAGCTCGCCTTCGGCGACGAGGAATCGCATCCCGACGAAAGCACGGTGGTGAAGCTGTTTCGCAGGCTCGTGCCCGTCACGAACCAATCCGACGGCGATCGGTTCTTCGTGAAGGAGCAGGGCCGGCTCATGGCGACGCCGTTGTTCCTCGTGCTGCTCATCGTGGAGACAACCGACGTACTCTTCGCCGTCGACAGCGTGCCGGCGATCCTCGGCGTGGTCACGCCCGGAGCCCACTACATGCGGTTCGTCGCGTTCACGTCGAACGTGTTCGCGATTCTCGGCCTGCGGGCGCTCTACTTCCTGCTCGCCGGCGTGATGGGCCTCTTCCGGTTCCTCAACTACGGACTCTCCGCCGTGCTCGTCTTCGTGGGCGGCAAGATGATCATCGAGGCGGCGAGGCACAGCGAATGGCTGGCCGGGGTGGGCGGCTGGGACGCGCACACCAAGGGCCACCTCGTGCATCCCGGCGTCTCGCTGCTGGTGATCGTCGGCCTCATCGGCTCGAGCGTGGCCGCCTCGCTGGCGTTTCCGGAGCGGAAGGACGGCGCCGAAGTCGCCGGCCATGACGCCGCCGAGCCACCGCACGGCTGACCGCCGCCGGTGGACATGTGCCGCCGGGAATCGGTACGAGTTCCCTCGCTGTGGCCGCGGCGGCCAAACGCTCGGGATCCTCGCACCGATTCCCGGCTCCGCGGACATCAGTTGCGGTCTGGAGCGGTGCTGGCTTCGCTGGAGCGACGACCTAACGCCTTCCAAAAACGGCGAGCCGGGATCGGCGGAAGCTCGACGAGCTTGGAGGATTTCGCACATCCAAGACGCATGCAGCGACACAGGCCGTCGCGCGAAATCATCCCGCGAGGAGACTTCTGCCTCGCCGGCGGTGATCGCTCCTGACCGATCGTGCTTCGCGCACATCGAATGCGATCTAGGATCGGGAACGAAGCCGCTCGTAGAGCCGTTCGTGCTCTTCAGCCATGCGGTCGGCCGTGTGCCGCGTGATAGCCAGGCCGTGGCCGTGCCGGCCGAGCCGGGCGGCGAGCGGCTCGTCGTCGAGCAGCCTGCAGAGCGTCGCCGCCAGGGCCTCGGGATCGCCCGGCGCGTGCAGCAGCCCCGCCCGCTCGTCGTCGAGCAGTTCGGGAAACGTCCCATGGGCGGGGGCGGCGACGGGCACGCCCGCGGCCATGCTCTCGATGACGGGAATGCCCTTCGCCTCCGGGTGCACCGTCGGCATCGCGAAGACGTCGATCGACTCGAGCAGCCGCAGCTTCCCGGGGCGATCGACCTGGCCCAGCCAGCGGAAGCGGTCGGCCACGCCCAGGTCCGACGCCAGCGCGAGGCACCGGCCGAGGTAGCCTCGCTCGGAGCCCACCTCGGCACCGGCGGCGAGCAGTTCGACGTCGTGCCGCCGGGCGACGAGCGGCAGCGCCCGCACCAGCTGGTCGAGCCCCTTCTCCGGGCAGGCCCGGGCCAGCGAGCCGATCACGAGGCGGCCGCCGCGGGCGGCCCGCCGCGCCGCGAGATCAGGGGGCGTGACGGGAAAGCCGG
>JBILVO010000208.1:0-5058 GCA_044370415.1 Pirellulales bacterium | reverse complement strand
CCGAAGCTGGAGAGCGGCAGCCGGCGGATGCGGACGCCGCCACGGATCTCGCGGGAGGGATAGCGGATCGACGGGTCGTCGTAGCCGCGTGCCGACGTGAATACGACCACGTCGTGCCCGCGCCGCGTCATCTCCTCGGCCGCGTCGGCGATGTGCTGGCCCACGGCCGCGGGGTCGGGCACGTAGACCTGCGTGATGACGAGCAGCGGGCGATTCGGCATGGTCACGGCGGCCGGTCCGGAAGAGCGTCGATCACGTCGTCGCAGGCGCGGGGAACGGCGTCGTCATCCGGGACGAGGCCGCGTTTCGCCGTTGTTAGGATACCCTCCGCTGCAAGGAGTCCTGCCGTGACGCTGCCGGATCGACGATGACCGCACCCGGTGCCGGATACCGCGCCGAGATCGACGGCCTGCGGGCGGTGGCCGTCCTCGCCGTCGTGCTGTTCCACCTGGGCTTCCGCTGGATCCCCGGCGGCTTCGTGGGAGTCGACGTCTTCTTCGTGATCTCGGGGTTCCTGATCACGGGCATCCTCCTCGGCGAGCTGCAGACCGGGACGTTCTCGTTCCGCGGGTTCTGGGCCCGCCGGATTCTGCGGATCTTTCCGGCCCTGCTCGTGACCGTGGTCGCCACACTCGCGGCGGCCTGGTTCGTCTCGCCGCGGAGCGACCATCCCGCCATCGGCCAGCAGGCGGTGGCGGCGCTCCTATCGGTGGCCAACCTGTGGTTCTGGCGGAACTCCTGCGAGTACTGGGGGCAGGCGGCCGAGATCTCGCCGCTGCTGCACACCTGGTCGCTCTCCGTCGAGGAGCAGTTCTACCTCTGCTTCCCGCTGCTTCTCTGGGCGATCGCCGCGCGGGCGGGCCGCTTTCTTCCGCTGCTCCTGGCGGCGGCGGGCGTGGCGAGCTTCGGCTATTTTTTAGCCGGCATCCGCGCGCACGGCTTCGAGGCGATGTTTTACCTGCTGCCCTCGCGGGCCTGGGAGCTCGGCCTCGGCTGCTGCCTGGCGACGGTCCCGCAGTGGCAGGGCCGCGGGGTGCCGCTGCTTCCGGCCGCCGTTCGCAGCGGCCTGGCCGTGGCGGGCCTCGCACTGATCGTGGCCGCGTGCGGGCTGCCTCCGGGCCGCACGCGGGCGGTCGTGGCGGCGGTGCTCGGTGCCGGCTGCGTGCTCGCCTGGGGCAGCTCGGGACCGTGCCGCGCGGTGCTGGCGTGGCCGCCCGTTGTGGCCATCGGCAAGGCCTCTTATTCAATCTACCTCTGGCACTGGCCGGTCATCGTGATGGCGCGGCTCCTCGACGAATCCCGCGGTGTCGCGACGGGAGCGGCGCCGCTGGTGCTGGTCACGGGAGTGCTCGCCACCGCCTCCTATCGGTTCGTCGAGACGCCGACCCGCCGCGAGCGCCGCAGCCTGCCCTTCATCGCGGCCGGCTATGCCGTCGCGCTCGTGGCGGCATGCGCGATGGCCCTGTCGAGCGGGTCTTACGACACCAGCGGCTTCGAGCCGCCGACGAGCACGTCGGGTTCCTACAACCTCGGCCGGGCGGTCCGCACCCGTGCCAACGCCCACCTGCTGCCCCGTGGTGTGACGACTGCCCTGCCCGACGGCGGCCTGCGGGGCGGCATCATCGCGGGGGATGCGGCCGCACCGCAGGTGGTGGTGCTGGGGGATTCCCACGGGACAATGTGGTGCCACGCCATCCGCGGGGTGACCGAAAAGCTCGGCGTCACGACGTCGTTCTACTGTGCCCAGGGGGCGAGCCCGTTCGTGCACGTTCTCGACGAGAGGCCCATGTCGTTCACCGTGGAGGAGAAGCGGGCATTCGACGAGGCGCGTCTCGAGCACATCGCGCGATGGAAGCCGGCGGTGGTCGTGATCTGCGCCCGCTGGGACGCCTACCGGGAGGGCGACGCCCGTGAACTGCTCACATTCCTCGACGCGCACGCCGGCCGCGTGCTGCTGGTGGAGCAGGTCCCCGAGGTCGACGTGGCCGAGGGACGGGACGTGCTCCCCTGGCTGTGCTTCAAGGGGATCGAGCCGGCGGATGGCGTGCGGCGGTTTCTGCCGGAGGCCAACGTGGAGAAGTACGAGGAGGGTCGGCGGATGATCCGGGCGCTGGCGGCCGCGCATCCCGCGTGCGAGGTCGTGCCGACGCAAGACCTCTACACCGAGGGGCAACGGGTGCTGGTGCTCGACGGACGGCGCGTGGTCTACGAGGACAACGACCACCTCACCGACTACGGCACGTCGCTGGCCGTCGAGCGGATTGAGGCGGCGATCGGGCGGGCGCTGCCGGACGGCGGATCCCGGTGAGCCACATGCCGTCGCGGCGAGAGGATCATGACGACGAGTAAACAGCCCACCGGCGTGGCCGACAGGTCCTACACGGTCGTGACCTGTCATTTCGGCGACCCCTTCTGGATCACGCACTCCCTTTCCCAGCTCGATCGCTGCAGCGACGGCCGCGTGGCGAGCATCGTCGTCGTCGACCAGACCCGTTCCTCCACGGCGTTTCTGGCGCGGCTGCCGCGGGTGTCGCGGGTGCTCGCCTTCCCCGTCGACCAGGGAGAGGTCGATTTCCTGGGGCACGATCATGCCGCGTCGTTGAACCGGGCGCTGCGATCGATCGAATTTTCCACGTCGCACGTGCTGGTCATGGATTCCGACTGCTTTCCGATCGATGCGTCGTGGCTGGATCGGCTCGGCGACGTCACGGTCGCGGGGGACCCGCAGAAGCTCGGGCTGTCCCATCCGTGCCTGATGGCCTTCCCGCGGGAGTTCGCCGGCGCGATCGATTGCGCCGAAGGGCTCAGGGAAGTCTTCATCGACACCGGCAGGCTCGTCGCGCTGCAGTTGGCTCGTGCCGGCGCCGCAGTGGCTTTCACCAGACCGCGGCGGGCATTTCGTGGTTTGCGGGGCGACTTCTACCTCGACGGCGCCGTCTACCATCACGGATCCGCGTCGTTCATCTCCTCGGGCGACGATCGGCTGCGACGCCAGGTCTCGGCGGAGGCGGAGGAGTTCTACCGTCGGCTCGTCGCCCAGGGGCGACACGATCTCACGGCCTGGCAGTATGTCTGTCGCCGGGTGCGGGACCGTCTGGCTGACATCAGGAGAAGAGGCTGAACCCCGTCGTGGGCCGCGAGACCTGCCGTCTCCGTGCATCACCCGGAAGCCCGAGCCGCTGATGCTGCTGTTGAGGATGCAATGCGGTCTGGGCAATCAGATGTTCCAGTACGCCGCGGCCCGCTGCCAGGCGGAGCGGCTGGGCTGCGGGCTGGCCTACGCGCCGCCGCACGTCTCGCTGCGGTGGACGACGCGGCTGCGGCTGGCCCTGACCGAGCCGCAGCGGCACCTGCTCGTGCCTCCCTTCGCGCTCGAGCGCTGGTTCACGCTCGGCGGGGCGTCCCGCACGGCAAACCAGCTGCGGGTGCTGGCCTTTCGCTTTCGTCACGGCCTCCGCCCGCGGACCTATCAGGAGCCGCACGCCCCCTCGCCGGGCGACATCCTCGACCTCACGGAGTTCGATCCCGCCTTCTTCCAGGTCCGGTCCGGCACGGAGGTGAGCGGGTTCTTCCAGTCGGAGCGGTATTTCGCCGACCGGCGGGACCGGGTGCGGGCGTGGTTCGAGCCGAGGCCCGGGCTCGTCGACCGGGCCCGGGAGATCGCGGAGCGGACCGGCGTCGGGCCGGAGCGGCGGTGCTGCATCCACGTGCGTCGCGGCGACTACCTCGCGATGCGCAACGGCGGCGCCCCCGAAGGCTGGGCCCTGCCGCCCGCCTACTACGAGCGGGCACTCGAGCAGGTGCCGTCGGGCACCCGCTGCATCGTCGTCACCGACGATCCGGCGTGGGTGCGGGAGCGGCTCGGCAGGCTCGACCCGCTGATCTGCAGCGCCGCCGACGCCCCGGTCGTCGACATGCTGCTCCTCGGCCAGTGCCGGTACAACATCATCGCGAACAGCTCGTTCTCCTGGTGGGGGGCGTATCTCAACCGGCAGCCGGAATCGCGGGTGTTCTTCCCGAGGTATTTTCTCGGCTGGGCGTTTCAGACGGAATTGCCCGTGGGCATGGCGGTGCCCGAGTGGACCGCCGTGGAGGCCGGGGCCTGAACCAGATGCACGGCACGCACGGGGGCTCGACGCGGGTGGTCTTCCTGTGCCACCGGCCCACGCCGGCGCAGCTGGAGTTCTACGGCACGTTTCCTGCCGCCGGGTTCGACGTCTCCGTCGTGGTGGACGACGACGCCTGGCGGATCGATCCGCCGGCCGGCGTCACGGCCGTGTACGTCCCGGAGGACGAGTGCGTCGCGGCCGGCTACACCGACTTCAACCCCGCCGTCGTCAAGCCGAGCCACTGCAGTGCGTGGGACAAGGCGATCTATCATTTCTCCCGGCAGCATTTCTCCCGGCAGCATCTCACCCAGCAGCCGGCGGGCGACGACATCTGGCTGATCGAGGACGACGTCTTCCTCGACTCGGCAGGCACGCTCCGCGCCATCGACGAGCGGTATCGGGGCATCGACATCGTCAGCGCCGAGAACGTCCTCCACCACGATCCGCGCGATCCGCAGTGGCCCTGGATCCGGTTCGTGCCCGCGGACGTGCTCCCGGGGCCGTGGACCCATTCGATGGTCTGCGCAGTGCGGCTGAGCGACCCGGTCCTTGGGCTCGTGGCCGAGTTCATCCGCACGCACGGAGCGACCCTCGCCCGCGGCAACGGCTGGAAGCGGCGGCTGCACCGGCTCGCCGCTGCCCTGCGGATTCCGCAGGGATTCGTGGAATCGATTGCGATGCCCCACTACCCGTTCATCGAGTACATCTTCCACACGCTCGCCGTGCACGAGGGGCTCTCCGTCCACGTGGCCGACGAATTGGCCACGATCAAGTGGCAGCAGCAGTGGCGGCCGGAGGAGCTGGAGGCGGGCAGGCTCTACCACCCCGTGAAGGCGATCGACCGGCATCCCGAGTTTCGCCGCCGGATCGAAGTCGGTGGGGATGCCGTCTGAAGCGCGGCGGGCGGCCGCCGTGATTCATGCGCGGCGGGTCAGTCCGAGTGCCGCTG
>JBILVO010000087.1:0-16553 GCA_044370415.1 Pirellulales bacterium | reverse complement strand
GTAGGCCTGCTCGCGGGTCTCGTAGACCGGACGGCACACCGTGTAGGGGATCTCCTTCGTCATCGTCTCGTACACCGGCTTGCAGACCGTGTAGGCCTGCTCGCGGGTCTCGTAGACCGGACGGCACACCGTGTAGGGGATCTCCTTCGTCATCGTCTCGTACACCGGCTTGCAGACGGTGTAGGGGATCTCCTTCGTGCGGGTCTCGTAGACCGGGCGGCACACCGTGTAGGTCTGCTCGCGGGTCTCGTAGACCGGCTTGCACACCGTGTAGGGGATCTCCTTCGTGATCGTCTCCCACACCGGCTTGCAGACCGTGCTGCGGATCTCCCGGGTCTTCGTCTCGTACACGGGCCTCATCACCGTGTAGGGGATCTCCTTCACGATCGTCTCCCACTCCGGCTTGCACACGGTGTAGTTGATCGTCCGCGAACGGGTCTCCCACACCGGCTTGCACACGGTGTACTCGACCTCCTTGAACGACTTCTCGGTCTCGTAGCGGACGCAGTCGATCTCCCGCTGCTCGACGACCTTCTCGCAGATCGTCTTGTAGCAGGTGTACTGCCGCTTCTCGTACACGACGTCCTTGACCAGCCGCGTGCCGGGGCACGCCGCCGTGTCGCCGCCTGATGCGGCGGCCGACGCCTCACAATTCGAACAATCTTCACGGGCCTCGGCGAAGCTGACCGTGGTCATCTTCGCGCCGCCGTGCGTGTAGCTGGCAAGCCCGCAGTAGGCCGCGTCGGCGCGCTGAACCGCCGATGCGACACTGGCAAGCGCCAGCAGACAACAAAGCCACGTACTTCTCATGACTGCTGCCCCGAGACGGGGAGTGCTCCTGGAAACTGGGGACGAAACGAGGTGGGTTGGCGGAGTGGGTGCCCACTACCGCACTCTTCAAAGATCGGCCACAAACTCCCCGCAGGTTGACGAATCAACGCAATCCGCGAGGCTTTTCCAGACCACCAGCGGCCGCACAACCGGCACATACTGCTTCAGCGGAACGGCTTGTTTGGCGTTTGGGGGGGTTCCCTGTAGATTCTCACAGCCCCCGGTCCCCAAGGCGGTTCCGATGCCAGACCAGCGCCCTCAGAACGTGACGCCGGGCGAGGTGCCTTCGGATGCGGCCGTGCCGAAGGTCGTGGTCAGCCGGCTGAGCCTCTACCTCCGCGAGTTGCAGCGGCTGGAGGCGAGCGGCCAGCACACGATCTCCTCGGGCCAGCTCGGCACGCTCCTGGGCTTCAGCGACGCCCAAGTCCGCAAGGACCTCGGCTTCTTTGGCCAGTTCGGCTACCCCGGCGTCGGCTACCGCTGCGACGAGCTGATCCGGGCGATGCGGGACATCCTGGGCACGAACCAGGCCTGGCCGGTGGTGATGGTCGGCGTGGGCAACCTCGGCCAGGCGCTTCTAGGCTACCGCGGCTTCGGCCGGCAAAACTTCTCGATCCACGCTGCCTTCGATGCCGACCCCGCCAAGGTAGGGCAGACGATCCAGGGGATCGCCGTGCGTCACCTCGACGACCTGCCGGAGGTGGTGCGCAGCTCCGGCGTCCGCCTGGGGATGATCGTGGTGCCGGCCCAGCACGCCCAGGCCGTGGCCGACCGGCTCGTGGCGGCGGGCATCGAGGGGATCGTGAACTTCGCCCCCGTCACGCTCGCGCTGCCGCCGCACGTGCAGATCGTGGCGGTCGACCTGGCGATCGAGCTGGAGCAGCTCTCGTTCGCGATGACCAACAAGCTCGCGAAGCCGGCCGCCGATCCACCGTCGGCGGCGGCGTCGTAGCCATACCGGCTTCGCCGGCCCCCGATCGGCGGCTCCCGATTGCCCGCTCCCTCGCGCCGGTCGACCAGATGCCAGCGAACGTCGAGATCAAGGCCCGGCTTGTCGATCCTGCGGCGACGCAGCTGATGGTCGAGGCGATCTGCGACGGCCCGCCCACGGTCCTCCGGCAGCGCGACACGTTCTTCCGCTGCCCGCGCGGCCGGCTCAAGCTCCGCGAAATGTCCGCCGGGGACACGGCCGCCGGGCAGGCCGAGCTGATCTTCTACGAGCGAGCCGATGTCGCGACGGCCCGGCAGTCGGACTACGAGATCGCCCCGGTGGCCGATCCCGCGGCGCTGGGAATCCTGCTCGACCGCGCGCTCGGGGCGACGACCGTCGTGGAAAAGACCAGGCTCCTCTTCCACGTGGGACAAACACGCGTGCACCTCGATGCGGTCATGGGCCTCGGCGATTTCCTCGAGCTGGAGGTGGTGCTGCGGCCCGGCCAGTCGGCCGCCGAGGGGCAGGCGATCGCCACCGCCCTGATGCGGCAGCTGGGCATCAACGCGGCAGACCTCGTTGAAAAGGCCTACGCCGACATGCTCGCGGCGGCTTCCGCCGTGAAGTGACAAGGGCCCCGTGCGCACTGCCGGCAGCCCCACGTCCTGGACATGTATACTCGAGGCACTGTCATGCCACGCGACAACACGCGACCGCCGAACGACGGGCTCCTCGACCAGGGAGAATGGTCGGAGTGGTACGCGCTCACGCCACTGGAGCGGCTGGAAGAGAGCTCCACACTGTGGCACACCTATCTGGAGCTGGGAGGTTCGCTTGACCCCGAGCCCGATACTCAAAGTCCTTTCTTCGATCCAGAGGAATGGCGTGCGGTCGCTCTTGATGGGCGGCCAGGCCTGCGTGTTGTACGGCGGAGCGGAATTTAGCCGCGATACGGATCTCGTCATCGTCGCCGATCCCGACAACCTGGCCCGCCTCGCCGCTGCTGCCGCGGACCTCGATGCCCACCCGATCGCGGTGCCCCCTTTCGAAAAGCAGTTCCTCGACGAGGGTCTCGCCGTCCACTTCCGCTGCCAGGCGTCGGGCGTGGCGGGCATGCGGCTCGACGTCATGAGCCGCGTCCGCGGGCTGGCCGACTTCGAAACGCTCTGGCAGCGACGCACGACCATCGACACCGGAGAGCAGCGGATCGAGGTGCTCTCATTGCCCGACCTTGTAACTGCCAAGAAGACACAGCGCGACAAGGACTGGCCGATGATCACCCGGCTCATCGAGGCGCACTGGACGCAGACGCCGCGGCCAGCGGCCGAGGCCGCCGTGGACTTCTGGCTTCGTGAGCTGCGGACGCCCGCCCTGCTCGTGCGTCTCGCCGGCGATTCGCCCTCCGCCGCCCGCCGGCTCGTGCCGCAGCGGCCACTGCTGGCCGCCGCGGTGACGGGCGACGAAGTCGAGGTGGCACGGCTCCTCCGCGAGGAGGAAAACCGCGAGCGGGATGCCGATCGGCTCTATTGGGCGCCCCGCCGCAGCCGGCTCGAAAGCCTCCGCAGGGAATTGGCCGACCGCCGTCGCGAACCGTCCTGAGCGACAGGGGGGGGGGGCGGCCGCCGTTGACGATCACGGCCGCCGGCCGCGGTTCGATTGCGAGGATCTGCCGGATCGCCGTCCGCAGGTTCTCCGGGTGGGCAGGGCCGTCGGCCTGCGCCTCGCCGATGTGGGTGTCGTTGAGGATCGCCACCGTGTTGCGTCGATGCCGCATCCGCCGGTGAGGATCGCTTCACGCCGTGTCGTTCCCATCTGGCCTGCCTCCGGAACGTGCGCTGTCGCCGCTGCCCCGCTGGACCCGACCCCGCCGCGGCGGCTAGGTTCTCCTGCCGGTGCGTGCCGCTTCCGCGACCGCACGTCGGCTCCGCAGCACGAAGTGTCTCCGTAGGCCATGAGGCCGGTAACCAAGGGTGCAACCGGGATGAAGAAGCGAGTCTGGCGGGTCGCAGGGATCAACTTCGACCACTTCCACATGGGCGATCTCTTGCGGATGGCCGCCGCGCATCCGCAGGTGGACCTCGTCGGCATCAGCGACGAGCAGCCGCAGCGGATGGAGGAGGCGATCCGGAAGCTCAAGATTCCGCGCGACAGGGCCTTCACCGACTACCGGAAGTGCCTGGAGCACGCGCAGCCCGACGTCGTGATCCTCTGCCCCGCGGCGTCGCGGCACGGCGAGTGGGTCCGCAAGGTGGCTTCCCATGGCGTGCACCTCATGGTGGAGAAGCCGTTCGCGGGATCGCTGCGGGAGGCCGACACGATGGTCGCCGCGATAAATCCCGGTAAGACACTGTTGATCAACTGGCCGCTGCAGTGGGTGCCCGCGATGCAGAAGGCCCACGCCCTGATCGAGTCCGGGGCGATCGGGGAGGTGCTCAATGTCTGGCACTTCGGCGGCAACCGCGGGCCGCTCTGGCACGGGGCCGACAAGCAGCGGAAGACGGCGGCGCAGGTGGCCGCCGAGAAGCCGAAGTCGTGGTTCTACTCGCAGGCCCACGGAGGCGGATCGCTGCTCGACTACGCCGGCTACGGCGCCACGCTCGGCACCTGGTTCCAGGGTGGCAGACGGCCGCTGGAGGTGACGGCGGTCGTGGACGAGCCGGAAGGCCTGGAGGTCGACGAGCACGCGATCATCGTGGCGCGGTATCGGCACGGCCTCTCGAAGATCGAGACCCGCTGGGGGACGTTCACCGATCCCTGGACGCAGCAGCCGCAGCCACGCTGCGGGTTCGTGATCGCGGGGACCGAGGGCACGCTCGGCAGCTACGACTACGACCCGTTCGTCACCCTGCAGACGCGGGCACGGCCCAAGCCCCATCGCATCGCCGCCCCGGCGCTCAAAGCCCCGCACAACGATCCGGTCCACTACCTGCTCTCCTGCCTCGACCGCGGCCGGAAGCTGGAGGGGCCGGTCTCGATCCCGATCAGCAGGATCGGACAGGAGATCGTCGACGCGGCCGTGCGGAGCGCCGCCACCAAGCGGACGGTGAAGCTCTCCCACTGAGCCGCGCCGGCGGACGCGGGTGTGTTACAACAGGAGGAGCCAAGGAAAGCTCCAGCGATCCAGAGAGGTCCGGCGATCCGCCGCGGAAAGCACCGTCCGGACGCGCGCGAACACTGCCCGATGGTGTAACGGTAGCACAAGGGATTTTGGTTCCCTTTGTCTAGGTTCGAATCCTAGTCGGGCAATTTTTCACCGACCGCCCACGCTGCTGCGGACGCAGCCGCGTTCGCCGGTCAGGGCTTCGCTGCGGCCTTGATGCTGAAGTCGTCGTACTCGATGTCGACGAGGTTGGTCGTCAGGCTGACGAGCGACTTGGTGTCGTGGCCGATCCCCGTCGATGTGAAGCTCGCGACCGGCTTCCCGTCGATCGAGGCGGTCATCTCGTCACCCGCCGTGCGGACCACCAGCGTGTGCCACTCCTTGAGTGAGAGCGGGCTGTTGGTCCACTTGGCCTTGCCCGCGAGCAGCTTCTTGTCGTCGTCGGTCAGCTGCTTCGCCTTCTTCCGCTCGTAGAGACCGCCCTCCAGCGTGAAGCCGCCGGTCTTGGCGTCGGAGAGGCTCACGCCCTTGGGGCTGATGGTCGCCTGGCAGATGTGCCCGGCGTGCGAGCCCTTGTAATTCTTGTCGTCGAACCACACGTTGAAGCTCTGGGCCTTGTCGCTCGTGAACCGGAACCGCACGGCCACCTCCAGGTCGCGCTCGCCGTCGAAGCGGATGTTGTCGACCGCAGCGTGGTCGGAGTCTGCCGCCGTGATCCCCACGAGCACGCCGTCCTTGACGACGCTCGAGCTCTTGTAGTGGCCCCACCGCGGCCCGAAGGCGTTCGACGCAAAGTCGTCGGCGAAGATGACGCGGCCATACTCGGCGGCCGGGCAGATCGCGGCGGCGAGGACAAGGGATGCCGACAGGGCAAACGCGAGGGGCTTCATGGGCTGATTTCCTGGAAAAGAAAGCGATGGCTGCGCGACACGGCTGCATCGACCGCATCAGCCTACCCGCTGCGGCCCGGCCCGGGCCACCGCGGCCGCCCGCTCGAGCGCGGCCACGGTGAAGGCCAACGGATAGAGTTGCTCGTCGTACCAGAGCTTCGCGAAGTAGAGCCCGATCGGCGCGGCCTCGAACCGCGTGCCCGCCTCGGTGCGGGCGACGAGCCAGCCGACACCGGCGCCGACCGCCGCGGCGGCCCGCTCGCGCAGCGCGGCGTCGGGCGATTCCGCCGCCACGCGGGCGAGCGCCTCGACGGTGACGGCCGTCTCCTCGATCGTGGCCGGCAGCCCCGGCCCGCCACCGACGCCTCCATCGCGGCCCATGCACTCCATCAGCCATGCCACGCCGCGCGGGTCGAGCGTCGCCAGCACGACCTTCGCCGTGCCATAGGTTGGATTCGCCTGGTCGGCATGATGCTCGTTGCCAAACCAGAGCGGCCGCCACGAGCCGTCGCGATCCTGCGTCGCGGCGAGATACCGCCGGCCACCGGAAAGCAGGCGGCGGCCGGCGGCCACGACACCCTCCGCGTCTGGCAGCCGCGACCATGCGTCGATCCCGCGGATTGCATGGGCCGTGATGTCGGGGCACGACGTGTCGAACGGCAGCCGGCCCCAGCCGCGGCAGAAGGTCGGGATGCCGCCGTCGCGATTGGCGAGGTTCGCGAGCCAGCCGAGCCCTGCAGCCGCGGCCTGCCGCACGTCGGCCGAGGACGGGCGGCCCTCGGCCTCTTCGAGGCTCGCCAGGGCGACGACGGCGCCGCTCGTGTCGTCGGCGTCGGGCACGCCGCCCGGCAGATCGGTCCACGCCCAGCCGCCCGGGACCGCGCCGGTGTAGGGATGCACGCGGTTCCATTGCTGGCCGAGCAGCCAGCCGCGGACCGCCCGCCTGCCTGCCGCGTCGAGATGCTCCGCGAGCCGGCCCCCCGCCGCCAGGGCCGCGACCGACTGCGTCGTCACCCACGTGGCGAGGTTCGTGTCGATCGGCCAGGAGCCGTCGGCCCGCTGCGACGCCACGAGAAACGCCGCGCCACGCCGGGCGACCTCGTGCTCGCGCAGCCCCATCCCGGCCAGGCTCATTGTCACGAACGACGTCAGCGGCGTGGCCTCGAGATACCCGCCGTTGACCGGCTGGATGGCGGCGAGCGTGCGGAGCGTCGGGCTGCGTGCGGCGTCGCGAAGCGGCCGCGCGATGCCGCCGCGCGGGCCGAGGGCGTGCCGCACCTGGCCGATCGCGATCAGCGCCGGCAGGGCGTAACTCACCACCTGCATGTCGACGAGCCGGAACCATGACTGCGGCAGCGCCGCCAGCTCGAACGGCAGCTGCGGCACCTCCCGCCAGGCCTCGGGCCGCCGCGGGTCGCCGAACCGGCCGCAGAGCACGGCATGCGTGAGGATCGGCACGCTGAACGTGCGGTCGCGGTCATAGATGCCGGCCAGCGCCCGGGCGATCGAACGCGCGTCGAGCCCGCCCGCTTTCGATCCGATCCACGCGGCCGCACGGCCGACGGCTGCCGCCACTCCGGCATGGCTGCCTCCACTCACGTCGTCCCCGGTGTGTGCTCCCTCGAGGACTGCGGCGAGCGACGCCCAGCAGAGGAGCGTCGTGGAAAGATTGCCGCGGCTGGCGACCGTGTCGCCCCAGCTGCCGTCGGAAAGCTGCGTGGCCACGAGCCAGCCGGCTGCCTGCCCGAGCCTCTCGGCATGCGCGGCCGAGTCGACCAGCCGCAGGGCGTTGATCGCCGTGGCGGTGGAGAGCGCGCTCGACGAGAGCCTGCCCACCCAATGCCCGGCCGGCGTCCGCAGCGCGACCAGCCGTTCGACCGCGGCCCGCCGCGCGCGGTCAAGAGCCTCTCGATCGATGGATGCTGCGGCGGGGTGCATGGAGGACAACGATACCACTCGCTCGCGGCATTTCGACCTGCCAGCGGCCCGTTTGCAGATGCTTTCCGCCGGAAGCATGATCATCGATCAGCCCGGCACGGTGTCGGGGTGCCCGCCCTCTGATCGGCACGGCCATGCAGACGGCATTCGTCACCGGTGCGACCGGCTTCATCGGCACGCACCTCGTCGACCGGCTGGTCGACCACGGCTGCGAGGTCCGCTGCCTCGTGCGGCCCGGATCGACGGCCGCGGCTGTGACCCGTCCGGGCGTGGCTCTGGTGACGGGCACCCTCGACGACCCCGCCTCCTACCGCCACGCCCTCGCGGGCTGCGGCATCGTCTACCACCTGGGCGGACTCGTCGCGGCTCCGCGGAAGGCCGACCTCCTGCAGGTCAACGGCACGGGCACGCGGCACCTCGCCGAGGCCTGCGGCTCGCTTCCCGCGCCGCCCCGCTTCGTCTTCATGTCGAGCCTCGCCGCCGCCGGCCCGCCGCCCCGGGGACGCAGCCTGCGGGACGAAAGCGACGGTCCGGTGTGGGTCTCGCACTACGGTGCCAGCAAGCGCGCCGGCGAGGTGGCCCTGCAGCAGCTGGCCGACAGGCTGCCGATCACCATCCTCAGACCGGGAATCGTCTACGGTCCCGACGATCCCAAGGTGGCCGCCCTGTTCCAGGCGATCAGGATGAGCGGCATCCACTTCACCGTCGGCTTCCGCACGCCGCCGCTCTCCCTGATCCACGTCGACGACATGGTCGATCTCACGCTCGCCGCGGCTGATCGGGGCGAACGCCTCGACCACGATGCCGCCGGCGACTACTCCCCGTCCGGCTACTACCTTGCCTGCGACGACCGCGAGCACCCGACGTACGGGCAGTTCGGCAGGCTCATCGGCCGGGCGATGGGACGGCACGTCCTCGTGTGGCCGCTGTGGCGCTGGGTCGGACGCATCGTGGGCCTCGCGGCCGAGACGCTGTTCGCCCCGGACAGCAAGGGCAACCTGCTCTCACTCGACAAGGTCCGCGAAGCGACGGTGCGAAGCTGGGCCTGCTCGAGCACGAAGGCCCGCGCACAGCTGGGATTCGCGCCGCCGTTGCCGCTGGAAGCCCGGCTCCGCGAGACGGCGGAACGGCTCGCGCAACGAGGCTGGAAAACCGCGTCGGCCCGGGCATCGAGGACTGCCATCTGTGCGCCTGAAGCGGCCTGCGATCGGCCGCTCGCGGCCACGGCGGCGCCGTCTGCTGCACGCTCCGGCCGGTGAGTCCTACTGCTGCTTGGCCGGTGTCGCGGCGGCCGGAGGTGCGGCGGCCGGAGGTGCGGCGGCCGGGGCCGCCTTCACGGAAACGCGAATCGGCTCGGAGACGAGAAAGTCGAGGATGTCCCTCGGCGCGGCGGCCTCGGTCATCGCCTTCAGGTGCCGGTTCGCTTCGGCCAGCGCGGCCTCGGCCGACTTCTGCTTCTCCGCGGCGACCTTCGCGGCGCTGCCGGCCTCCGCCTTCTCGGCGTCGGGAGCCTTGGCGGCCTTCTCCGCTTGATCCTTGGCCGCGGCGGTGAGCGACGCCACGTCCTGGCTCGCCTTCTTCTGCGCCGCCTCTGCCTGCTTCACGATGTCGGGATTGGCGCGATGCTTGCAGACGCTGATGCCGCTGAACGCCAGCACGTAGTCGCCTGGGGGCGTCTTCATCGCGGCCAGGTCGAGCACGGCCTCGGCTGTCGCCGCCTTGATCGGCAGGACGATCGGCTTCACTCCCGCGAACACCGAGCCGTAAGGCTTGAGCGTGATCGACGCGCCGTTGAACTCCTTGCGCCAGGTGATGCGGAGCGGAATCTTCAGCGTGTCGCCGACCTTCGCCTCCCAGACCCTATTGTCCGCGGCGGCGATGGAGGCCGGGGCCTTCTCGAAGTCGGTGACCGACGCCGGCACGTCCGCCACCAGCCGCGATCGCGGAAAATCGTTCGGGGCGTAGTCGATCGGCCAGACCACCGAGGCGAGCCGGCACGGACGCGTGGCCTCGGCGTCGCCGATCCGGGCGCGGCCGAAGATCCTCGCGCTCGACAGCGCGGGCGTGGCGGTCTCGTCGGCCGTGACGAAGAGCATGCCCTGCGACTTCCCGGCCGGGATCGTCAGCCCGCTCGCCCGCAGCCCCGGGGGCAGGCCTTCCATGAAGATCTCGATCGCGCCATCGAAGCCGTCGCGGCGCACGACGACCACCTCGAACGCCATCGTGCCACCCGCCCGCAGGGCGATCGGCTTCGAGAGCGTGCCGAAGTCGTTCTGCCGTAACCGCATGTGCGCGGCCCAGGCCACCAGGGCGAAGTCCGGGGCCGCCTGGCGGATCACGAGGCGGTAGATGCTCCCGGCATCGCTCCCCGGGCCGCCGAGCAGATCCCGCAGCCGCAGCCGATAGACGCCGTCCTCGCTGATGGCGAGCTTGCCCAGAACGTCGGGGGATCCCGAGATGTACGGCGGGCCGGTGTAGGTGGACGCAGGAATGAAGTCGCCCGGTTTCATCGGATGGGCGATGTCGTCCAGCTCAGCCACGTCCGTGACCGTCTCCTTGCCGTCCTTCATCCCGACGCGCTGCACGAGCACGAACGGATCGGTGTTCATGCCGAGCCGCTCCGAGGCCACCTCCACCCACCACACCTCCCCCTTCTTCGCCGGAAACTCGAAGATGTCGACGTCGGCGGCGGGCACGAAGCTTCCCGCGATGTCGCAGGGCAGGCTGATCTTCTGCGCCGCTGCCGGCTCGTCATTCGGCTCGGCCTCGGCGGTCAGCGCCGCGGCCGAGAGCCCCTCCGGCGGCCAGGAGAACGAGCTGACCCGCTTCGCGGTGTCCTGACGCGGAGCCGGCCCCGCCCCCGGCACCTCGCGGAGCGACAGCCTGTAGAACTGCTCGCTGCCTCCCTGGAACGCCAGGCCGTGCACCTTGATGAGATAGCTGCCGTCCTGCGGCGGCGTGAAGTCGAGCAGGCCGCCGTCCCGACTCACGAGCAGGTCGTTCCCCTTGGCGTCGGCGACGATCACCACGGCGTTGAGCTTCGAATCGATTCCTGCCGTGTTGCAGTCGACGACGAGCCGCTTGCCCTTGGCTCCCTGGAACGAGTAGAAGTCGATCGCCCGATCGGTCGTCATCGCGTTGCAGATGGAATTGACCGGCAGCGAGAGCGCCGACGCGATCGAGTTGTTGGGCGCGGTGCGTGCGACCTCCGGCAGGTCGCCCACCGCGAACGCCCGCGGCGACGACACACCGAGCCGCGAGAGAATCCTCGCGTCGTGGACGCCGACCGGCGCATCGGCCGCGATCGTCACGAGAAACCTGTCGGTGACGGGCGTGCCATCCGCGGCCACGACCGGCTTCGCGGTGATCTTCGGCGTCGAGAAGAGGAGTTCCCGGACCGCGTCGACGTGCTGGTGCGTGATGGTCACCTCGACGCTCGTGCCGGCCTGGCCGCCCATCGGGGTGACCGTGAGCAGCCGCGGCGCCGGCAGGCAGACCTGCTGGGCGAGGACCGGGGCGGCTACGACGAGACTCGTCAGCAAGACGGCGAAGAGAAAGGACGCGCCGGGAAGCTTCGTCTGGAGCATGGTGGCAGCCTGTCGGGCGGGGAGACGTGCCCGCCGCGCGATCGCGCCGTGGCACCGGTCGGTCACGGGAAGACGCCTGGAGGGACCTCCGCGGGTCGTAGAAAAGCCGCGGCGCGAAAACGGTGGGGCCGGGGAGCGAGGCCCGGATCGGGAGGGCTTCCCTCTAGGATAGGTCGGGCCCGGCCACTTTCGCAAACGGCCGCCGACGCGGTCAGATTTCGACGTGCGTGACGCCGGCGATCTCGTCGAAGTGCCCGATCTTGAGGAGCACCCCCGGCGACTCCGGGAGCTCCGCGACGAACACGGGATCGCAGACGGCCACCGCGGTCGTGGTGGCGGCCGTCTGGGCGGTGATGCTCGCGGTCAGCGACATCACGAACGCGGTGGCGAGCGAGAACGTCACGAACCAGGGGAGCGTGCCCGCCGCCACCTGGACCATCCGCTCGAACTCGGCGGCCGACAGCTCGTTCTCGATCGCGTAGTGCTTCACCACGTCGATCTCCCGCACCGGGCTCATCAGCTGGAGCATCTCGTCGCAGCTGCACTCGCTGCGGAACGTCTGCCGATGGTTCAGCGCCGTCTCGAGCGCGAACTTGCGTCGCTGGAACTCCAGCCGCGCCCGCTGCGTCTCGAGGGACTTCTTCTGGCGGTCAACGTAGAACGCGACCAGCGTCTGCGGCACCGCCAGTGCCGCGGCCACCAGCCCGTCGACGGCCCGGCGGGGGAGGTCGCCCGCGAACTGCCGCCGGTACTCGGCGAACACGTCCTCCTGGACGCTGCAGACGGCCGCCTCGACGCTCTCCCGCGTCGTGAACACCAGCGCGTCGCCGACCTCGATGCACAGCGGCTTCAGGTAATACACCTTCACGCCCGACCTCTTGCCCGGGCCGTCGAGGAACTCCTCGAGCCTGGTCTGGACGCAGGCGGGCACGCGATCGGTGATCGAATCGAACTGCTCCCGCTCGGTGACGGTGACGAGCAGCTTCCCCCGGGGCAGCCGGATCGACGCCTTGAAGAGGTCGATGCCGCGCACGTGCGCGAACTCGGAGCGGTGCTCGTCGACCACCGCCGACCATGCCAGCTCCCGGCCGCCGGACGAGCGGCTCGACCGCGGCCAGGCGCTCGACCTGAGCATCGTCTGCGCGTAGTCGGCGGTCCTGCCCCGCGGCGGCACCCAGAGCGGCCTGCCCGTCCAACAGGCGAACGGCTCGAGCTCCTGGTCGAGCGTGAACGGCTTGGCGGAGATCGGCCCGCGGAGCGGACGCGCGGCGGCCGGACGGGCCTTGCGAGAACGGTCGATCAGGTTCGACATGTGAGCCTCCCTCGTCGCCCGTGGCGAATGCGTCTGCCCCCGATCCAGTCCCACCATGCCACAGTATGCCCGTCGCGCGCCGGCCCGGCCAGCCTGGCCGGGCGTGGAGCCGCGCATCCCGGCCAGGCTGGCCGGGTCGGGCTGCGCCGCGCTTCAGCGGGCCGCGTTGCGACGCCTCGGCCCCACCGCTACCCTTCCGGGGGACATTTTCCCTGGAGGCGCCTGATGGATGCCGATGGCGTGCGGGCGATCGCACAGCTCTCCGTCGAGCAGGCGCGGGAGCTGGTCGCGCTGCAGCTGCCCTCACTGAACCTCGACTCCCTGGCTGCAATGACGCCGGAGGTCGCCAGGATCCTGACGGAGCACGCGGGCGGCCTCGCCCTCAAGGGGCTCACGCAGCTCGAAGACGACGTGGCCGCGGCCCTCGCGGGCCATCCCGGGGCGTTGTCGCTCGACGGGCTGACCACGCTCACCCCCAAGGCCGCCGGGCGGCTCGCCGCCCACGAGTCATTCCTCTATCTCGACGGCGTCACGAGCCTGTCGGAAGCCGCGGCCGCCGCACTGTCGAACCATGCCGGCCCGTTGCTCTCGATGGCCTCGCTCACAGAGATCTCGCCGGAGGCGGCCCGCGCGCTCTCGCGGCACAGGGGGCGTGTGGAGATCGGCTCGCTCGCCGTCCTCCCCTCGGCCGCATGGGCTCGTGAGGCGCTCCGCACGCATGGCGGCAGTCTCGATCACGTGACGAGCCTGTCGCGTGAAGCCGCGTGGGAGCTCGCCTCGTTCGACGGGCCCCTCTCGCTCAACGGGCTCGAGTCGGCCACCGACGACGTCATCGCGGAGCTGTCGCGGCACTCCGGCCGCCTGTCGCTCAAGGGGCTCTGCGTCCTGTCGCCGCAGGCCGCCAGGACGCTCCTCAAGCACACGGGAGGCCTCTCGATCGGCGATCTGCGGACCCTCCACAACCGATCCTGGGCGAAGGCCACGCTGCGGAAGCACGGCGGCCGGCTCGATCACGTCACGGAACTCTCCCCGGAGGCGGCGGCCGTCCTGGCGGCCCACGAGGGCCCGCTGTCGCTCGACGGGCTCGCCGATCCCGGCGAGCCGGCGCTCACCGCGCTCGTGTCCCACACGCACGCGCTCTCGCTTCGCGGGATCGGCCACCTGTCGCCCGCCACGGCGGCGGTGCTCGCGCGGCACGGCGGCTGCGCGCTGTCGCTCGACGGCCTGCGAACTCTTCCCCCCGAGATCGCGACGATCCTCGCGGAATACAAGGGCAACCTCTCGTTCGCCGGCGTCACGACGCTCGGCCCCGAAGTGGCCGCGCAGCTCGCGACGCATACGCTCGGGCTGTCATTCGAGGGGCTGACGCACCTGTCCCGGGAGACGGCGGACGTGCTCGTGCCGCACGGGGGCATGCTGTTTCTGGACGGGCTCACCTCGCTTCCCGTGGACGTCGCCCGGTCCCTGGCGAGGTACGAGGGCGTGATGCTGTCGCTGGGACACCTGCACGAACTCGCCGACGACGTCGCCGCGTCGCTGGCGGAGTACCGGGGCGTGCTCTCGCTGACCGGCGTGAAGACGCTCTCGGAGGCCGCGGCGCGGCTGCTCGCGGCGCGATCCGCGCGGGTGGTGCTGACGGGCCTCACGAGGCTCGCTCCTGCTACGGAGGCCGTGCTCCGCGGGAGCGCCGTGGTCGAACTCGGATCGCCCCATCGGGCATGAGCGGCGGCCGGCATGCTCTTCACACGCTCGCATGCCCGAGCGCCACGAGACCGTAGAACGTGTATTCGGCGTCGGGCTCGTCGTCGGCCCACGAGCCGTGAAAGGCGCCCTCCGCCGTCCAGAGCGTGTCGAGGAAATCGAGCATGCTCTCGCGATGCTCCCGCCATGGCGCCTCGATCGCGTCGAGGGCGTGCAGCGCGACGGCCGTGGAGAGCAGGTCGGGAATCGGGGCGTCGGGCGCGGCGGTGAAGCCGCCGGCAGGATGCCGTCGGGCGAGCAGCCACTCGGCCGCACCGGCAGGCACCGGCCGGCCCAGGCCGCGAAGCACCGCCAGCGCCGCGGCCGTCGCCGTCGTCGAGCCCTCCGGCTGATCGGCCGAGTTCGACCATCCGCCGTCGGCCGACCGCAGCCCGGTCACGCAGGCGGCGAGCGCCGCGGCCTCGTCGCCCGCCGCGGAAACGGGCGTGCCCAGATCGGCGCGGGCGTTCACCGCGAGGAAGCAGCCGTAAGCCGTGCCTCGCGGTGCCCCGCTCCGGGAATGGAAGCCGCCGTCGGCCGACCGCTGCCGCTCCACGCCGGCGACGAGCGCCGCCCGCCGGTCGGCGCCGATCGCGCCTCTCGGCTGCGCCGCCCAGGCCCGCGCCAGGCAGCAGCGATGGACGAAGTCGAGTCCGCCGCCGTCGCCGAACGACTCGATGTAGCCCCGGGTCGCCTCCGCGCGCGGTCCGTCGGCGGGAAGCGCGTCGAGCGCCATCAGCGCGTCGAGCGCGAACGACGTGTAGTAGAGATCCGACCGATCGCCGCGGCCGCGGTAGCCGCCGTCCGGCATGGCCCGCGACTCGAGGAACGCGAGGACGAGCCCGACCGAGTCGCCCAGCGTGCGCCGGGAGAGCCGCGCCACCTGCAGCATCTGCAGCCGCTGGCTCATGCCTGGGCGACGGGCTCGGTGGCGACGGTCGTCGAAGCGTCGCCGACGGCCTGACCGTCGCGGGCGACCTTGGCCTCCTGCTCGCGGCAGTAGCCGCCGAACGACAGCTCGTTGAACATCTTGGCGAGCACGCGGCGCAGGAGGCCCTTGAGCGTCGCGTCGGACAGGCTTTCGAGGGCCCGCACTGCCTGCTCCTTGTAGCTCTCGAGCAAGAGCGCCGCCCGCTCGTCGGCCTTCGCCACCCGGATCGCCTCCCGCAGCCTTGCCGGCGTGGCGGCGGCGTGCGACCGGCCGGAGGCGATCGCGGCGAGCATCTCCCGATCCTCGCCCCGCGCCCGCTCGGCGGCGATCGCCAGCACCACGCTCGGCCTGGCGCCCGAGCCGCCTTCGAGCCCCGCGGTGCGGCCGATGCCGGCGTCGTCGACCATATCCTCGAGGTCGTCCTTGATCTGGTAGGCGATCCCCACCGCCTCGCTGTAGGCCCGCAGCGCGTCGGCGAGCTCCGGGCCCCGGCCGGCGCCGATCGCGGCCAACTGCAGGGCCACGTCGAAGGCGGGCGACGTCTTCAGCCGGAAGATCTCCAGCACCTGGCGGCTGGCCAGTTGCGTCGGGCTGCGGCTCCAGGCGAGCTCGGCGCCCTGCCCGCGGCAGAGCAGCCGCTGCGCGTTCGCCGCCTCACGGACCGCGGCGCGGATGAGGTCGGCGTCGAGGCCCGATTCGGCGAGCATCCTGTAGCCCTCGCCGATGAGCAGGTCGCCGACGTTGAGCGCGACCGGCACGCCGTGGGCGCCGCAGAGCGTCGGCTGGCCGTACCGCTCGAAGTCGCCGTCCTCGATATCGTCGTGCACGAGCGACGCCTTGTGGAAGCACTCCACCGCGATCGCGATCCGACGGATCGTGTCGTCGGCGGCCGCAGTGCCACCAGCCGCGTCGCCATCGCGCCGCAGCGCCTCGTAGACGGCGGCCGCGAGGAATGGCCGCCACCGGTTGCCGCCGACGGCCAGCCAGTCGCGGCCGATCTCCTCCGCGTGCCCGGTCGGCGGTCCCATCAGCCGGTCGAGCGCCGGCCGTTCGAACCACGTCCGCACCCGATCGTGCAGGCCGCCCAGGTCGAGCCGTCGCGAGCGGTCGGCAGCCTCCAGGTGGATGTAGTCCCAGACCCAGTCGACGTCGACCGTCGTGTCGATGCAGTCGTCCTGCAGGAGCGGCACGGCCACGGCGGGAATCGCGGCGGCCTGCACGTGCGGAAACGTCTTCTCGAGCACCGGCATGCAGCTCACGCCCACGATCGCCTCGATCCGGCCGGTCTGCACC
>JBILVO010000018.1:0-43644 GCA_044370415.1 Pirellulales bacterium | reverse complement strand
GAGGACGGCCGCAGGGCTGCGGCCGCCCGCGGCAGCAGTGTCGGCGTGTTCGATGCCCGCTCCGGCCGGCTCCTGGAGGCGCTCGTCGATCCGGCCGCCGCGGCAGGCGACATCCGTCAGTCGCATCGCGACGCCGTTGCGGCGGTCGCCTTCGCTCCCGGGGGCGAACGGCTCGCCACCGGCTCCTACCGCACGATCAAGATCTGGAAGCGGTCACCACCGACGCGGCTGGCCGAGGTCGCGGAATCAGCCAATGCCACAGCCCTCGCCGTCGCGCCGGGCGGCACCGTCGCGGCCCTGGGGTTCGCCGACGGAAAGGTCGCGATTGTGGACGTCGCCGCGGGGAAGCTCGCGAGGACGGTGCCGGCCCACTCCGCCGCCGTCACCGGACTGGCGTTCGCGGCGGACGGTGCCACGCTGCATTCGGTCGGCCGCGATGGGCATGTGCTCACGACGCAGGTCGCCGACGGGACGGCCATCGGCCGGCTGCAGCGGCAGGGTGAGCTTCGCGCGGTGGCGTTGCTCTCGGGCGGCACCCGGCTGGCGACGGCCGAGGCCGACAACGTCGTGCGGATCTGGCAGCTGCCGCTGCCCGCGCCCACTGCGGAGCCGGTCGATCCGGCGCAGCTGCCCAAGCCGGTGAAGGAGCTCGGCGGCATCGCGCAGCCGACGGTGGCGCTCGCGGAGCTGCCGACGATGTCTGGGCACCTGTTCACCGGCAGTGGCGACGGCATCGTGAGGCTCTGGAACGCCGACACGGCGGCGATCGTGCGGCAGTTCGCACACGAGGCGCCGGTCGTGGCGGTGGCCGTCAGTCCCGACGGCAGCCGGCTGGCGACGGTCGGCACCGTTCCCGGCGTGAAGCTCTGGGAGACGGCGTCGGGAAAGAAGGTGGTGGATACGAAGGGGGACCACCGGATCGCCGATCGCTTGAGGGCCATAGACCTCGCGCTCGCCGTCGACAAGCAGGACGTCGAGTTCGCCAAAGCGCAGGTGACGGCCGCCGAAAAGGCGGTGCAGACGGCTGCCGATGAGTCGAAGAAGGCGGCGGAGCAGGTCGCCGCCACCGAGAAGAATCTGGCCGAGAAGGCCACTAGCGCCGACGCGGCCACCAAGGCCAAGCAGGAGGCCGACGCCGGGTCGACGAAGGCGGCCGCGGCGGTGCCCGTGGCGACGCAGGTGCACGAGGCGGCGACGAAGGTGGCGATGGCAGCGGCCGCGTCCCAGACGAGCGCCGCGGCGGCGGTCGCCGCGCTGAAGGCGAAGCCGGTCGACCCCGCGAACGCCGAGCAGGTCAAGGCGGTCGAGGCCGCGGCGGCCGGCGCCACAGCGGCGAAGGCGGCGGCCGACCAGGCCGTGACGCAGGCGGCGCAGCAGGTCGAGAAGGCGAAGAAGGATGCCGCGGACGCGGCGAAGAAACTGACCGACGCCACGACCGCCGAAACCGCCGCCGTCGCGGCGAAGATGCAGGCCGAGCAGGCGGTCACGGTGGCGAAGCGGACGGTCGAGTTCGCCACGGAGCAGGGGAAGCGGACGGCCGCCGAAGTGCCGGTGCGGACGGCGGAGCGGACGGCCGCCGAGGCCCGCCTTGCGGCCGCCGAAGAGGCCCGCAAAAAGCCCGATGCCGAGAACACTGCGTCGAACAAGCCGTTCCTCGCGGCCTCCTACTCCGCCGATGGCAGCCGGCTCGTCTGCCTGGAGGCCGACGGTCGCATGGTCGTGCTGGGCGGTGCCGACGGACTGCCTCGGGCCACGTGGGACGGGGCGCGGCTGGCCGGCCCGGGCGGCATGGCGGCGTTTCTGGCAGGCAGCAGGCTGGTCGTTGCCGGTGGCGCCGCCCCCGCGGCGGTCTGGGACGTGGCCGAGCCCTGGACGCTGGAGCGGACGATCGGCGGCGAACTGACGCCGCCGGCCAACGATGACGATCCGACGGGGCCGCCGGTGGACATCGTCACCGCGCTCGCCTTCTCGCCCGACGGGGCCCTGCTCGCCTCGGGCGGCGGCCGCGCCAGCCGCTCGGGTGAGATCAAGCTCTGGAAGGTGTCCGACGGCAGCCTGACGCGGGCGCTGGCCCTGCCTCATTCCGATACGGTCATGGCCCTCGAATTCTCCCGCCGTGGCGACATGCTGGCGTCCGGCGGCGCTGACCGGTTTCTGAAGGTGCACGCAGTGGCCGACGGCAAACCGGTGCGGGCGTACGAGGGCCATACCGGACACGTGCTCGGTGTGTCGTGGCAGGCCAACGGCCGGCGGCTGGCGTCAGCGGGAGCCGACAACGCGGTGAAGGTCTGGGACGTGGCCAGCGGCGAGCAGCAGAAGACCATCGCCGTCGGCAAGAAGGAGGTGACCGCGGTCAGGTTCGTCGGCGCGGGCGACGAGGTGATCGCCGCGGCGGGTGATCCGGCCCTGCGGCTCTACAACGCCACCAGCGGCGCGGTCGTCCGCGAATTCCGCGATCCGGCGGCATTCCTCCAGGCGGCGACGGTCGCAACGCCATTCGTGATCGCCGGCGGCCAGGACGGCAAGCTGCGGATCTGGGATCTCGCCGCGGGCACGCTGGCTCATGCCGTGGAGGCGGTGCCGGCGAAGTGACGCCCGCGGTCCGGGAAGCTGCGGCCCACCAGACAAGAAACGTCTGCCAGGAAGTCTGCCGTGACCGAAAACGCGACGGACGACGACGCTACACCAGCTCGCTGATCGGCAGCTTCTCGACGAGGTACTGGGGCCGGCCGGTGGCGTCGACGATCGTCGTCTCCGTCGTGCGCACGCCGAGGGCGTGGTAGAGCGTGGCCGTGATCTCCTGCATGTGCACAGGACGGTCGGTGGCGTGCTCGCCGAGCCGGTTGGTGGCGCCGATCGCCTGCCCCGTCCGCAGGCCGCCTCCGGCGAGCAGGGCGGCGCTGACCTGCGGCCAATGATCGCGGCCCGCCTGCGGGTTGATCTTGGGAGTGCGTCCGAACTCGCCCCACACCACGATCGCCACGTCGTCGAGCATGCCACGCGACTCGAGGTCGTCGACCAGGGCGCTCAGGCACTGATCGAGCTTCGCGCCGTGGTCGCGAACGAGGCCGAAATTGTCACCGTGGCTGTCCCAGCGGCCGTAGCTGAGGCTCACCACCCGGACGCCGGCCTCGACGAGCCGGCGGGCGACGAGCAGGTGCTCGTTGCAGGTCGGGGCCCCGTCGTACTGGAACTTGTAAGGCTTGCCGTCGCCGTAGGCCGCGCGGACCTTTGGATCCTCCTTCGAGAGGTCGAGGGCATCGAGCAGGCGGCTGCCGGTGAGCACGTCGAAGGCCCGCTGGCTGAATGCGTCCATGCCCTGCAGCACGCCCGTTGCATCCACGTCACGGCGGAGCCGGTCAACGCTCTCCAGCAACCGCCGCCGGTCTGCGAGCCGTTCCAGGGGCATCGACCGGAGCGTCATGTTCTCGAGGTCCGGCCCCTCGGGCTTGAACGGCGAGAACGACGGCCCGAGAAATCCGGGAGTTCCCGCATCGGACCAGGGCAGGTGCTGCGTCTTGGCAGCGAGGCCCACGAACGGCGGCACGGCGCGATCGACCGGCCCACGCAGTTTGGCGACGCTCGCACCGATCGACGGCCTGCCGCCGAGCGACTTCAGGCTGCTCTCCGGCCAGCCCGTCATGCACTGGAATCCGGCGTGGGCCCCCTCGCAGCCGACGACCGACCGGATGATCGCCAGCTTGTCCATCCGGGCCGCGAGCCTCGGGAAGACCTCGCAGATCTGGATGCCGGGCACCTTCGTGGCGATCGGCTGGAACTCGCCGCGGATCTCGCTGGGGGCGTCGGGCTTCAGGTCCCACATGTCCTGGTGGGGCGGGCCGCCCGCCAGGAAGACGTTGATGAGCGCCTTGTGGCCGCGGCTACCGCCCGCCGACGGTGCGGCGCCTGCGGCCGATTCCTCGGCCCGGAGCAGCCCCGCCAGCGACAGGCCGCCGGCTCCGCACGAGAGGCCGCCGATCGTGAGGAACTGCCGCCGTGTGGCGCCGTCGCACATCGGCCGGCCCCGGCCGTGGAACGTGAGCATGGGGAGTGGGCTCCGGAATCTGCGAGAACCCTCAAAGCCTACCCTTTCCATCGGCACAGGCTCCATGCCGGGCGCAGCCTAGGTCTGCCCTCGGGTGCGTATCGCGTGACGCCCCCGGCACTCAAAGCCTTTCCGGGAAGGGGGTTGCGGCGAAATTGGGGGGCTGGAGGTCGCGTGGCGTCCCGTCGCAACCGATATCCAGAATATCGGCGACGCAGGTATTCTTGGGGAATTCGGGACGCACAATGATCGGGCGGCTCGGCCCGCGCCACACTGCACCGATTCTATCAGCCTGCGCCGATCTCCATCGGAGCCGTGGCCTCATGCTGTCGATCCTCGCCTCCGCCCCGGCCGGCCGCCGTGCGACGTGCGACGGCGTCACCCGCCGCGACCTGCTCCGCGTCGGCAGCCTCACCGTCGGCGGACTCTCGCTGCCGCAGCTGCTCCGGGCCGAGCAGACGGCCGGCATCCGCTCGTCGCACAAATCGGTGATCATGGTCTACATGTGCGGTGCGCCGGCGCACCAGGACATGTACGACATGAAGATGGACGCGCCGGCCGAGATCCGCGGCGAGTTCCGGCCGATCTCCACAAACGTCCCGGGGCTGCAGATCTGCGAGCACATGCCGCGGATGGCGCGGATCATGGACAAGTGCGTGGTGCTGCGGAGCGTGCATGGGTCGCCCGACGGCAATCACGACTCCTTCATCTGCTACACGGGACGCACCGTACGGAACCAGCCGCCGGGTGGCTGGCCGAGCATGGGGTCGGTGGCGTCGAAGCTGCTCGGCTCCACCGATCCGGCCGTGCCGCCGTTCGTGGGCCTCTCCCCCGACGCGGGCCACCCACCCTACGGATCCCCCGGCCTGCCGGGATTCCTCGGCGTCTCGCACGCCGCCTTCCGCCCCAGCGGCCCCGGCAGCGGTGACATGACGCTCAAGGACGTGCCGGCCAGCCGTCTTGGGGAGCGCCGCGAGCTGTTGCGACGCCTCGACGTGCTGCGGCGCGACATCGACTCGAGCCGAACGCTGGCCGGCATGGACGCGCTCACGCAGACAGCGTTCGACATTCTGACGAGCAGCCGGCTGGCCGAGGCGCTCGACATCTCCCGGGAGCCGCAGCGGGTCCGCGACCGCTACGGCAAGGGGAGCCCGGAGCGGTTCGGTGACGGGGCGCCAACCAATCTCGAGCACTTTCTCATGGCCCGCAGGCTCGTCGAGGCCGGCTGCCGCGTCGTCACGCTCAACTTCGGCCGCTGGGATTTCCACAGCGACACGTTCAACGGCATGAAGAACACGCACCTGCCGCAGTTCGACCAGGGCCTCTCGGCGCTCATCGAGGATCTGCACGACCGTGGGCTCGACAAGGACGTGGCGGTGGTGGCCTGGGGCGAGTTCGGCCGCACGCCATTGATCAACAAGGACGCGGGGCGGGACCACTGGCCGCAGGTGGGCGGCGGCCTGCTCGCCGGCGGCGGCTTCCGCACGGGGCAGGTGATCGGCGCTACCGACCGGCATGCGGCTTCGATCACGGACCGGCCGGTGCACTTCTCCGAGGTGCTGGCGGCGCTCTACCGGCATCTGGGCATCGACCCTGCGGCGGCGTCGCTCACCGACCACGCGGGCCGGCCGCAGTACCCGCTCGAAAAGACCGACCCCATGCCGGAGCTGGTCTAGCTTGCTGCGGAAAAAGTCCTCCCTGGCCTTTTTCCACGAGAGCGAGCGGCGACAAAACCGAGGTTTTTCGCCACTCGCTGCCGCCGCCTCCAGCGGCGGATGACTTTATCCACGGCCTGCTGGCTGGCTGTGGAGCTGGTCTAGCCGCCCGTGGGCAAAGCGTCACCCACGTTCCTCAGCCCTCGTTCCCTATCCCACGATCTCGCGGAGCGGCGCGCCGCCCGTGATCACGGCCCGCGGCCGGTTGAGGCTGTCGCGGAACTCGTATCCCGGCGGGATGCCCAGCAGTTGGAAGATCGTCGCGGCGAGGTCGGCTGGCTGGACGGGGCGGTCCACCGGGAAGGCGCCCTTCGCGTCACTAGCGCCGATCACCGCGCCGCACGGCACGGAGCCCCCCGCCAGCGCGACGGAAAACACGCTGCCCCAGTGGTCGCGGCCGCCGTTGGCGTTGATCTTCGGCGTGCGGCCGAATTCACCCATGACGACGACGAGCGTCTCGTCGAGCCGGCCGTTCGACGCGAGGTCATCGAGCAGCGCGGCGAACGCCTGGTCGAACTGCGGGCAGAGCACGTCCCGCAGGCGGCCGGCGTTGTTCGCATGGGTGTCCCAGAGGGGATTGTTGGCCGTGGTGTCGCCGGGCTCCCTGGGAAAGTTCACCTGCACGAGACGCACGCCGGCGTCGAGCAGGCGGCGGCCGAGCAGAACGCTCTGGCCGAACTTGTGGCGGCCGTAGCGATCGCGGACCGCGGCGGACTCCCGCTCAATCTCGAGCGCAGCGCGGGTGGCCCCGGCGTCCAGAAGTGAAAACGCCTCCTGCTGCATGCGGTCGAGGTGCTGCATCGCCGGGTTGTCCTGGGCCCGGAGGAAGTGTGCGTCGAGCTGGCCGAGCAGGCTGCGGCGGTCGTCGAGCCGCACGCTCGTCAGACCTGCAGGCGACGAGAGGCCGTCGATCTCCAGACGCTCCGCCGACGGGTCGCAGCGCAGCAGGTGCGGGTGCCAGCTGCCTCCCATGAAGCCGCCATCCTGGCCCGGCCAGGGAATGCTGGGGTTGTTGACGAGCGGCTCGGGAAGCACGACGGACGCGAGCGGCGACCGCCCCGACGGCCGGAGTGCGCCGATGGTGGCCGCGATGCTCGGCCAGTCCTGGCTGCTGGCCGGCGCTCCCTCGACCATGCTCTGCGGCTGCTGGCCGGTGAGCATGAAGCATCCACTGCCCGAATGACTGTGGATGCCGGTCGTCATCGAGCGGATGATGCAGAGCTTGTCGGCGTGCCGGGCGACCGCGGGCAGGAGCTCGCAGAACTGCACGCCGGGCACGCTCGTGGCGATCGGGCGAAACACGCCGCGGATCTCCACGGGGGCATCGGGCTTCGGGTCGAACGTCTCGTGCTGCGGCGGACCGCCCGCGAGAAAGAGAACCATGCACGACTTCGCCCGTGCCGGCATCTGCGGGAGCGGCTGCTGCCCAGGTGCGGCGGCCTGGCCCTGGTGCCCGCCGACGCCGCCGAGCAGGTCCGGGAGCGTGATCCCCAACGCCGCCAGGCCGCCGACCCGCAGCAGCTCCCGCCGCTGCAGCCCCGACCTTCCCCATGAGTGGCCGCTCATCTCCATGGGCTGATGGTGGCCGGGTGGAGCCGTCACGTCAATTCACGACTGCCCAGACGTGGCAACGCCCGCGGCCTGCAGGGCAGCCACGATCCGCCGGGTGTCGTAGACGCAGCCGGCCCAGGTGCCGCCGCTGGCACGTTGCAGGGCGGCCCAGAGCCGGGTGTCGTCGGGGAGGTGCGGATCGGCCGCCAGGTCGGCCCGCATCGGCCGGCCGGCCAGCGCTGCCTGGGCCTCGGCCGGAGTGAACGAACGCGTGCCGTCACCCACGAGGTCGACCCGGCCCGTCGCAGCCCGCGTGTCGATCTCGATCTCGATCATGTCGCCATCGACCAGCCGGCCGATCGGCCCTCCGGCGAGCCCTTCGGGGCCGACGTGGCCGATGCACGCGCCGGTCGACACACCGGAGAAGCGGGCATCGGTGACGAGCGCCACCGTGGTGGCGAACGGCAGCTGTTTCAGTGCGCTCGTCACCTGATACGTCTCCTCCATGCCGGTGCCCATGGGGCCGATGCCCGCGAGCACGAGCACGTCCCCGGGCTGGATGCGGCCCTCCTTGATCGCGGCCATCGCGGCCCGCTCGCTCGTGAACACGCGGGCGGGGCCGGTGTGGCGATAGACGCCTTCCTTGTCGAAGCAGCTGCGGTCGATCGCGGTCGCCTTCACGACCGATCCCTCGGGGGCGATCGAGCCGCGAGGAAACGCCATCGTGCTCCGCAGTCCGCGGGAGGCCGCCCGTGGCGGCGGCATGATCACGTCATCGGCGTCGATGCCGTCGAGCGACTGCAGCAGCGCACGGAAGCGGCGGCGGCGGTCGCTGCCCTCCCACCAGGCGAGCTGTTCGGCGAGCGTGCACCCGGCGACGGTGTGCACGGTGGTGTCGAGCAGGCCGAGCCGGTCGAGATGCAGCATCACCTCGGGCACGCCGCCGGCCAGAAAGACCCGCACCGTCGGATGGTGGATCGGCCCGTTGGGGAGCACGCTCACGAGCCGCGGCACCCGCTGGTTGACGTCGATCCAGTCGGCGACCGTCGGCAGCGGCAGTCCCGCGGCGTGGGCGATCGCCGGCACGTGGAGGAGCAGGTTCGTCGAGCCGCCGAAGGCGGCGTGCACGACCATGGCGTTGGTGATGCTCGCGGGCGTGAGGATCTCGCGGGTCGTCCGTCCCGCATCGGCCAGCCGGACCATCGCCCGCGCCGACCGCGCGGCGATGTCCCGCCAGACCGGCTGGCCGCTGGGAGCGAGCGCCGCATGTGGCAGCGTGAGGCCGAGCGCCTCGGCGACGACCTGCGCCGTCGCGGCTGTGCCGAGGAACTGGCAGCCGCCGCCGGGCGACGCGCAGGCGCGGCAGCCGAGGTCGGCCGCCTCCTCGAGCGTGACCAGGCCATGGGCGTAGCGGGTGCCGAGTGTCTGCACGCTCCCCGCATCCTCTCCCGTCTTCGGCGGCAGCGTCACGCCCCCCGGCACGATCACGCCGGGCAGGTCGCCGAGCCCGGCGATCGCCATGAGCATCGCCGGCAGCCCCTTGTCGCAGGTGGCGATGCCGAGCACGCCCTGCCTCAGCGGCAGCGACCGGGCCAGCCGCCGCAGCACGATGGCCGCGTCGTTGCGGTAGGGCAGGCTGTCGAACATGCCCGTCGTGCCCTGCGTGCGGCCGTCGCACGGATCGGAGCAGAACCCGGCGAACGGGATCGTGCCCAGGCGGCGCAGCTCTCCGGCGGCGGCCTGCACGAGGAGGCCGATCTCCCAGTGGCCGGTGTGGTAGCCGAGGGCGATCGCCGCGCCGTCCGGCGCCCGCACGCCCCCCTGCGTGCTCAGGATGAGACATTGGCGGTCGGCGGCGGCGCGGGGGTCCCAGCCCATGCCGACGTTCTGCGAGAGGCCGAAGAGATCGCCGCTGGGGCTCGACCTGAGCATCTCGTCTGTGAGCGGCAGCGCGCCCGAGGGCCCAGCGGCGCTGGTGGTGATCTCGTAGATCGTCGGATCATCCTCACCGAGCAGATCCTCGGGACCGTGGCGTGGACCTTGGTCTGGCTGAGCATGCATGCCGGCTGGTCTCCGAGGCGACCTCGTGGGACGGGGGCGCGGCTTGTGGGTCAGAGAGCCGAGCCATATATATGAGGCCACGCGTGGCGGGCGGCCACGCCGCGCCAGCCGCGGACTATGTGGGCCGCGACGCGATCGGTCAAGCCTGAAGCCGCCCCGGAGGCCGTGCGTTGAACGCTATCGAGTGCGAGCGAGTCTGTCGGTTCCGGGAGCGGACGGCAGGATCGGTGCCACGCATCGGCGCGGTCGCCGGAGAGCGGGTCATCGACCTGGCCTCGGCGGGCATCGGCTCGCTGGCGGCCGTGCTCGATGCCGACGACCCCGCGGCGGCCGTCCGGGCCGCGCGGATGCACGCGCGGGGCGACGTCGCCCTCGCTGACATCCAGCTGCTGCCGCCCGTCGAGCGGCAGGAGGTGTGGGCCGCCGGCGTCACCTACCTGCGGAGCAAGACCGCGCGCATGGAGGAATCCGACTTCAGCGCCACCGCCTACGACCGCGTCTACGACGCCGTCCGCCCGGAGATCTTCTTCAAGGCCGTGGGCGAAAAGGCGGTCGGCCCCGGCGACGCCGTCGGCATCAGGAGCGACGCCCGCTGGAGCGTGCCCGAGCCGGAGCTCGCGCTGGTCATGAATTCCCGCGGCCGGCTGGTCGGCTGCACGATTGGCAACGACATGAGCTCGCGGGACATCGAGGGGGAGAACCTGCTCTATCTGCCGCAGGCGAAGGTCTACGACCGCTCCTGCAGCCTGGGGCCGTGGATCGCGCTGGTCCCCGACGAGGCGGCGATCCGCGGCTGGCGGGTGTCGATCGCGATCATGCGCGGAGGGCGGCAGGTCTTCTCCGGCGAGACGGGCATCGACCAGATCAAGCGGACGTTCGCCGATCTCGTCGGCCACCTCTGGCGGTCGCAGTCGTTCCCGCACGGTGCGATCCTGCTGACAGGCACCGGTGTCGTGCCGGACGAGTCGTTCACGCTGCAGGCGGGCGACCAGGTCGCCATCGAGATCAGCGGCATCGGCCGGCTGGAAAACACCGTCACGGTCGTCTGACTCGTGTCCGGCTTCATGCATCAGGATCCGCATCAGGAGACGCCATGAGTTCAGTGCATGGGATGAACGTTGTCGCCGGAGCGCACCGCGCCGGCGATGGCAGGACGTTCGCGGCGGTCAGTCCGCTCGACGGCGGGGAGCTGCCCGGTCGGTTCCATGTCGCGTCGACCGCCGATGTCGACGACTGCATGCGGGCGGCCGCGACGGCGGCGCCGCCTTTCGCGGCGACCAGCGGCGACCAGCGGGCGGCACTGCTCGAGGCGATCGCCGAGGAGATCCTGGCCGTGGGCGATCCGCTTCTGGAGCGGGCCGGGCAGGAGACCGCGCTGCCGGCCGCCCGGCTCACCGGCGAACGGGGCCGCACGGTGGGCCAACTGCGGCTCTTCGCCACGGCCGCCCGGGACGGTTCCTGGGTCGACGCCCGGATCGATCACGCGGTCCCCGACCGCCAGCCCCTGCCCCGTCCCGATCTGCGGCGGATGAAGCTGCCGCTCGGCCCGGTCGTCGTCTTTGGCAGCAGTAATTTTCCGCTCGCTTTCTCTGTCGCCGGTGGTGACACGGCCAGCGCCCTGTGCACTGGCAATCCCGTGGTCGTGAAGGCCCACAGGGCGCACCCTGGCACGTCGGAAATGGTGGCCGGCGCGATCGCCCGGGCCGTCGCCCGCTGCGGGCTGCCTGCAGGCGTGTTCTCCATGTTGCACGGTGAGGGCGCCGTGATCGGCACGGCGCTCGTGAAGCATCCGGCCGCGCGGGCCGTCGGGTTCACCGGCTCGCGGGCCGCCGGCCGGGCGCTCTGCGACGTCGCGGCCTCCCGGCCCGATCCGATCCCAGTGTTCGCCGAGATGAGCAGCCTAAACCCGGTTTTCATCCTGCCGCGGGCGCTCGAGACGCGGACGCAGCAGATCGCCGAGGGTTTCGTCGCGTCGATGACGCTCGGTGTCGGGCAGTTCTGCACGAAGCCGGGGCTCGTCTTCGCGGTCGAAGGGGTTGATCTCGCCCGCTTCCGCGGAGTCTTGGCCGAGGCGGTGGCGAAGGCGCCGGCCGGCTCGATGCTCCACGCCGACATCCGCTCCGCCTTCGAGCGGGGGCGCGACCGGATGCTGTCGGTGCCGGGGGCGTCGGTGCTGTGTCGGGCTGATGCCACCGCCGACCCGCGGCGGACGCAGGTTGCGGCACTGGTGCTCGAGGCCGACGCCGCGACGTTCGTGAAGCGGGAAGAGTGTGCCGAGGAGGTGTTTGGACCCTACAGCCTGATCATTCCGGCAGCTTCACCGGCCGACCTGCGGACGCTCGCCGCCGGCCTCGACGGACAGCTCACGGCGACGATCCACGGCACGCCCGAGGATCTGTCTGCGGCCGGGGACCTGCTCGACATCCTGTCGCACAAGGCGGGCCGGCTGATCGTCAACGGCTTCCCGACCGGCGTGGAGGTCTGCCACGCGATGCAGCACGGCGGGCCGGCGCCGGCGACCTCCGATTCCCGGTTCACGAGCGTCGGCTCGGCGGCGCTCGAGCGGTTCATTCGGCCAGTCTGCTACCAGGACGTGCCGCAGGCACTTCTCCCCGCAGCCCTGCAGGACGGCAATCCGCTCGGTATCGAGCGGCTGGTGGAAGGCGTGCGCGGCCGGCACTGATCTGGGAGCAGGGCTGACCCGGTATGGCTCACCGCGTGTGCGTGGTGCGTTGGCCTCTGGAGCGATCGCCGCCGGCACGGCAGAGGTCACCTCGCGGGATGATTTCGCGCCACGGTTGTTCACGCTGCAGGCGTCTTGGACATGCGAAATCCTCCAAGCTCGTCGAGCTTCCGCCGATCCCGGCTCGCCGTGCCCAGCTGGCGATCTCGTTCGGAGCGTGGTGACGGTGTGCGGCATGAGAACGGGGGCATTCTCGTTGCCGGGTACGATCGATCACCCGCCGCCGCGCGTGTTGATCTGATCCCAGACGGTGTGGTCGGGCCGTCGAGGAGAAGGATCAGCATGCTGTCGAGCTCGCCCCGCCGCGACGGCTGCCTGGGCAGGTCATCATCGAGGCTATACTCTCGTTCGCGGGCGGCGAGTCGGGATCCGTTGGCTCGAGCCTGTGCTGATGGGATGGGAGCTTTCGCCGATGGCTGCGATCACGTCCACTCCACGGCGGTGCCGGGCTGAGGGTTGGCGCGCCACGGCAGCAGTGGGCGTCTGGCTGGCCGCGTCCGCGGCCTCCTGGCCCCAGGCCGCGCAGGCCGTCGAAACGTCGTCGACCATCTACGCGGATAAAATCCGCCCGCTGCTGGCGTCCCGCTGTTTTTCCTGCCACGGTGGCCTCGACCAGGAGGCGGGCCTGCGGCTCGACACGGTCTCGCTCATGCTGGCCGGTGGCGAGTCGGGTGCGGCGGTCGCCAAACGGGATCCCGACGCGAGCCTGCTCGTGCAGCGGGTCAGTGATGCGGATCCGGCGTCGCGGATGCCCCCCGAGGGCGAAGGAGAGCCGCTGTCACCCGAGCAGGTGGCGATGCTGCGGGAGTGGATCGCGGCTGGCTGCCCCGCGCCGGCCGACGAGAAGCCCGAGGCCGATCCCCGCGAGCACTGGGCGTTCCAGCCGCGCGAGCGGCCCGACGTGCCGCATCCGTCCAGCACCGCCCGCGTTCGCAATCCAGTCGATGCCTTTCTGGAGGTCGAGCGGGAGCGCGCGGGCGTCGTGCCTCAGCCCGAGGCCCCGCGGCACGTGCTCGTGAGACGGCTGTTCATCGATCTTGTCGGCCTGCCGCCCACGCCCGAGGAGCTGATCTCGCTCGAAGCCGACGCCTCACCCGACTGGTACGAGAGGCTCGTCGACCGTCTGCTCGCCGACCCGCGGCACGGCGAGCGGTGGGCCCGCCACTGGATGGACGTGTGGCGGTATGCCGACTGGTGGGGCCATGGCGGCCAGCACCGCTCCAGCCAAAAGCACATGTGGCACTTCCGCGACTGGATCGTCGAGTCGCTCAACGCAGACGTCGGCTACGACGAGATGGTGCGGCTGATGCTCGCGGCGGACGAGCTGCGGCCCGACGACCTGGCCAGCCTGCGGGCCACGGGTTTCCTCGCCCGCAATTGGTTTCTCTTCAACCGGGGCCCATGGCTCGACGCGACGGTGGAGCACGTCGGCAAGGGGCTGCTGGGCCTCACGCTCAACTGCACCAAGTGCCACGCCCACAAGTACGACCCGATCACGCAGGAGGACTATTACCGGTTCCGCGCCTTCTTCGAGCCGATCCAGACGCGGGTGGACGTCGTGCCCGGCGAGTCCGACCTCGAGAAGGACGGCATCCCGTGCGTGTTCGACGGCGACCTCGCGGCGCCGACCTACCGGCTCGTGAGAGGCGAGGACGCCCGGCCCGACACGTCGCAGCGCATCGCACCGGGAGTGCCCGGCGTGCTGGCGTTTGCGTCCCTCGCCGTCGAGCCGATTGCCCTGCCGAGGACGGCCCACCAGCCGCAGCGTCGCCCGTGGGTGCTCGACGCCTACCTGGCGACCGCCAGCAAGAACGTGACCGACGCCGAGGGGGTGCAGGCGAAGGAGCCGAACGAAACGAGTCGGCAGCGGCTGGCCGCTGCACAGGCGGAGCTCGTCGCCGTGGCGCGGCGGGTCGACGCCACCCAAGCGGCCTGGGCCGCCGAGGACGCGGCTGCACCGTCGAGGACATCGCTTCAGGAGGTGGCAACGACGGCGGCCCAAACGGCGGCGAAAGCGGAGAAGGACGCCGCCGTCGCCCGGGCGTGGGCGAGTCTCGCCGCCGTGTCGGAGCGGCTCGCGAAGGCCGTCGCCGAGAAGACGGCGGCGACGCAGCTGGCGGCGATCGAGAAGGATCTGGCCGCCGTCCGCGAGCAGGTCGACAAGGCGACGCAGGCGGCCGTTCAGCCGGGTGAACGATTCACCCCGCTGGACGGCGCCCGCTGGACGGCGACGCGATTCAAGCACTCCGGTTCTGACGACCCGATCGTCCCCTTCCCCTCCACGAGCAGCGGCAGGCGGTCGGCGCTCGCCCGCTGGCTCACCGATCCGCGCCATCCGCTCACCGCGCGGGTGGCGGCCAACCATATCTGGATGCGGCACATAGGCACGCCGCTCGTGGCCACCGTCTTCGACTTCGGCCGCAAGGGCAGCGGCCCGACGCATCCGGAACTGCTCGACTGGCTGGCCAGCGAGCTTGTCGACGGCCCCGCGGACGGGCCTGCGTGGAGCATGAAGCACCTCCACAGGCTAATCTGCACGTCGGCCGCATACCGGATGGGCTCCTCGACGCTCGGGGCTGAATCCGCGGCACAAACCGATCCCGACAACCGGCTGCTCTGGCGGCGGGAGCCGATCCGGCTCGAGTCGCAGGTGGTCCGCGACGCGGTGCTGGCTGTCGCGTGCACGCTCGACGCGACGGTCGGTGGCCCGTCTGTGCCCGAGGCGGAGCAGGCCGCATCGCGTCGCCGCAGCCTCTACTTCTGGCATTCGGATCTCAGCCGCAACCCGTTCCTGGAGGCGTTCGACGACGCCGCGGTGTCGGAGTGCTACCGCCGCGAGCAGAGCATCGTGCCCCAGCAGGCGCTGGCGCTGGCCAATGCAGCGCTCGTCTTCGATGCCGCCAAGACGATCGCCAGCCGGGTGCGGGCCGACATCGGGGCCGCAACGACCGACGCCTTCGTCGAGCGGGCGTTTCGGATCGTGGTCGGCCGCGTTCCGACGGTGGACGAGCGGTCCGCCTGCGCGACGGCGATCGAACGTTGGCGCGGACTCGACGATCGGGCGGCCGATGCCGAGGCCCACGTCGTATGGGCCCTGCTCAATCACAACGACTTCGTGACGCTGCGGTAGGTGCTCTCATGCGACGATGCCCCCATCCCGGCTGTGTCGTCCCGCCGCGCCGGGCGTTCCTCGCCGACATGGGCCTCGGGTTCACGGGGCTCGCGCTCGGGGCGATGCTCCAGCGCGACGGCCGGGCGAACACCGCTGACTGGGCGGCCCCGAACGGGATGCCGCACTTCCCGCCGCGGGCGAAAAGCGTCATCTGGCTCTTTATGAACGGCGGCGTGAGCCACATGGAGAGCTTCGATCCGAAGCCGGCGATCACGAGATATGCCGGCAAGTCGATCGCCGAGACGCCGCATGCCGACGTGCAGAGCCCCGACAGGCTCGCGAGGGAGCGGGCGCCGGTGCCCGACGCCAATGGCCTGCAACGGAACATCCTCTTTCCCCTGCAGGTGGGCTTCAGGAAGCACGGCGAGAGCGGCATCGAGGTGAGCGACTGGTTTCCGCACACCGCCCGCCACATCGACAGGATCGCCGTCGTACGTTCGATGTGGACCACCGATTCCAACCACGGAGCGCAGGGCCAGTTTCACACCGGCCGCCACATGCTCGATCCGGCCCAGCCCACGCTCGGCGGCTGGGTGCACTACGGCCTGGCGTCGCTCAACGACGATCTGCCGCAGTTCATCTCCATCGGCACGCGGCCGAGCTGGAACAGGAAGGACGGTCAGTATCTCGGGCCCGCCCACGATGCCGTGCCGCTGCGGATTGACGCCTCGAACCCGCTCGACTTTGGCCGCCCCGAGCGGTCCTTTTCCCGCGACGCGCAGGAGATCGGCTTCGATCTCGTCGAGCGGCTCAACGGACTCACCGCCGTCGAGTATCCGCACGACGCCGCCACGGCGGCCCGGATCGCCTCCTACGAGCTGGCGTTCCGCATGCAGCGGAGCGTGCCTGCGGTGATGGACTTCTCCGCCGAGACGGAAGAGACGAAGCGGCGCTACGGCCTCGACGTGCCGGCGTGCAGGGCGTTCGGCAGCCAGCTGCTCGCCGCCAGGCGGCTCGTGGAACGCGGCGTGCGGTTCATCCAGATCCAGCACGGCGGCGGCAGCGCCGGCGACTGGGACGCCCACGGCGGCCTCAAGGCCAACCACGAGAGGAACTCGCTGGCGGTCGATCAGCCGATCGGCGGGCTGCTCGAGGACCTCCACCGCCGCGGTCTGCTCGACGAGACGATCGTGATCTTCTGCACGGAGTTCGGCCGCACGCCCGGCAGCCAGGGCCTGGACGGCCGCGACCACCATCCGTTCGCGTTTTCGGTCTGGATGGCGGGCGGCGGGGTCAAGGGAGGCACGGTGCACGGTGCGACCGACGAGCTCGGGTTCCACGCCGTCGAGGACCGGCACTACGTCACCGACATCCACGCGACGATCCTCAAGCTCCTCGGTCTGGACTCCCGGCGGCTCGAGGTGCCGGGCCGCAAGCGGCTCGCGATCGATCACGGAACTCCGATCGACGCGGTCATCGCCTGAGGCAGCGTGGCACCGGCTTCGCGATGGCGAGCCGACCGCCCGGGAATGCCCGGGATTCTGCCGATCCACAGCAGCGAAAGCCAGCCGGACTGCCCTTGAGGGGGAGCGGCAGGGTTCGCTAGGGTCCCCTCGCCGAGGCGGAGCATCTCCAGGGAGGTTCTTTGCATGAGTCGCGGATCCGATGACGGACGGCAAGTGACAGGGCGGGCGGGACGGAGAATGCTCATCGCCGCAGCGCTTGCGATGCTCATCTCGGTGTCGGGCGGCGCAGCCGCCGAGCCTCCGGCCGGTCAGCCCACCGAGACGATCGCGGGCCATCCGGCGCTGCCGCGTTCCCCCCGCCATACGACGACCGCCCAAGGGCGTCAGGGCGACGCCGTCAACGTGGCCTTCGTCGGCTCGGAGGAGGAACTCCACAGGATGTTCGCCGCCGCCGGCTGGTACGCGGCCGATCCGATCACGCTGGAATCGTCGCTGCGGATCGCCGCCGACGTCGTGCTGCGGAAGCCGTACGACCACGCGCCGGTCAGCGATCTGTATCTCTGGGGCCGCCGGCACGACGTGGCGTTCGAGCAGCCCGTGGGCGACAGCCCCAAGCAGCGGCACCACGCCCGCTTCTGGCGGTCGGCCGAGGTGGACGGCAACGGCGAGCCGCTCTGGCTCGGTGCGGCGACGTTCGACGAACGAGTCGAGATCAGCCGGACGACCGGCGGCATCACGCACAAGATCGGCCCCGACATCGACAGCGAGCGCAACAAGCTCGTCACCGACACGGCCCGGGCCGGCACGCTCGACGGGTTCTATTTCGTCGATCGTTTCCACCGGGTGCGTGAGGGCCGCAACGGCGGCGGCGATCCCTATTTCACCGACGGCCGGCTCGCCGTCGGCGTGATCGACCTGAGACGCTAGGTCGCGAGTGGACAGCAACGCTGGGCACCCCTGCCTGCCCCGTACGGCGGGGGTGTTGACGGCCGCGTTGCTGGATGGCCTCCCGGTGCCCTGGTGGGGGTGCTGTCGTGGTCTGCCCGCGCCACTGCAACACGCCGCGGCGGCGACGTTTTCCGTCGGCAGGGAATCCTGTGGCGTTCCTGGCCGGCGGATGGGACAATCGATGTCGATGTCGCCGCGCCGTCCCATCCTCTCCCCGACGCTTGTCCTGGCCGTCGCCGTGGCCGGCGTCGGCCACGCCGCAGCCGACCCGGCAGGCCAGCCCGCAGCCCGTTTGCGCACGCTCTGCGGGCAATGCCACGCCGACGGTGCCGCCGAGGGCGGCCTGGCGATCGACCAACTGCTCACCCGCGCGGCCGCCGCAGACGCACCCCGGCCGCCGGGCGGCGTGGGGAGCGGCGACCATGCCTCCTGGCTGGCGGTCTGGAAGAACCTGCGGGCCAGCACGATGCCTCCCGCCGACGAGCCGCAGCCGTCCGACGGCGAGCGCCGCGAGCTGCTGCAGTGGGTGGAGCGCAGCATGCTCGGGATCGACGCCGGGCGGCCCGATCCCGGCAGCGTCACCGTTCGCCGGCTCAACCGGCAGGAATACGCCAACACGATCCGCGACCTGCTCGGCGTCCGCTTCGATACGGTCGAATCGTTTCCCGCCGACGACACGGGCCATGGATTCGACACGATCGGCGAGGTGCTCTCGCTCTCGCCCATGCTGATGGAGAAATACGTCGACGCCGCGGAGTGGATCGCCGCGGAGGCGGTCCGCGGCATGGAGAAGGACAGGTCGCGGAGGATCCTCTCCGCCGGGCCCCTGCCCGCCGACGAGGCCGAGCGGCCGGCCTGGCTCCGGCAGACGCTCCGGAGCCTCGCGGATCGCGGCTTCCGCCGTCCCGTCGACGAGCCCACGCTCGACCGCATCGTCGCCATCGCCACGGCGGCCGGCAACGCTGATGCCGCTGCCCCCGCGGCGCTCACCGCCGGCCTCACGGCGATCCTGGCCTCGCCTCGATTCCTCTTCCGCGTCGAATCACCCGCGGCCACGCCCTCCGGTGCCGCTTCCGGGCGCGATGGTGTCGCGTTGCTCGATGAGTGGTCGCTGGCGTCGCGGCTCTCGTACTTCCTCTGGAGCTCGCTGCCAGACTCCGAGCTCGTGAAGCTTTGCCAGGCGGGCGCGCTGCGGAAGGATCTCTCGAAGCAGGTCGACCGGATGCTCGACGACCCGAAGAGCGATGCCTTCGTCCGCAACTTCGTAGGACAGTGGCTGCAGACCCGCGACGTCGAGACGCTGCCGTTCGATCCCGGGGCGGTGTTCGGCCGCAACAATCGCGATCAGGCCAAGCTCTTCACCGGCAGCGTTCGCCGGGCCATGCGGGAGCAGACGGAGCTGCAGTTCGCCCACCTCCTGAAGGCGAACCTGCCCGCCACCGACCTGCTGGTGGGCGAGGCGACGTTCTTGAACGACGAGCTGGCCGCCTACTACGGACTGTCGGGTGTCGAAGGGCTCGATGGCCGGAAAATGAAGCTGGTGACGCTGCCGTCCGACAGCCATCGGGCCGGGCTGCTCACGCACGCGAGCTTTCTGCTCGTGACGTCGAATCCGTCGCGGACCTCGCCGGTCAAGCGCGGGCTCTTCGTGCTCGCAAACCTGGTGGGCACGCCCGCCCCGCCGGCACCGGCCGACGTGCCGCCGCTGGAGAAGGCCGCCAAGCAGAAGGGCAAGGAGTCGTCAATGCGGCAGCTCATGGAGCTGCACCGCAGCGATAGCCTGTGCGCGTCGTGCCACGCCCGCATGGACCCCCTGGGGCTGGCACTGGAGCACTACAACGCCCTCGGCCACTGGCGGGACGACGACCGCGGACAGCCGATCGACACGGCCGGCCGTCTGATCACCGGAGAGCGGTTCGCCGATGCCGCGGAACTGTCGCGGGTGCTCGCCGGCCCCCGCCGCAAGGACTACCATCGCTGCCTGACCGAAAAACTCCTCACCTACTCGCTCGGCCGCACGATCGAATGTTTCGACGCTCCGGCGGTCGATACAATCGTAGGAGATCTGGAGAAGGACGGCCGCATGCGGACGCTGCTGCATGCGGTCGTGAACAGCGTGCCCTTCACGATGATGCGGGCGACGCCGCCGGCCGCACCATCAGCGATCCCACCCACGCCCGGCATCCCGCCTTCCGCATCCTCTTCTGCAGTCTCTGCTGGAGCCGCGCCCGGAGGAACACCAGGAGCCACGCCAGGAGCCACCCCATGAGCCACAGACCGACCAATCCCACGATGTCGGGCATCTCGCGCCGCGGGTTCCTCGGCACGGCCGCGCTCCGCGGCATGGGCGTGTCGCTCGCCCTGCCGGCGTTCGACTCGCTCATGGCCAGCCGCGCGGTGGCCGGCGCGGATCCCGCCTCCGCCACCCGGATGGCCTTCGTCTACGTGCCCAACGGCGTGATCGTCAAGGACTGGAAGCCCGAGGGCGTGGGGACCGACTACACGCCCGGAGCCACGCTCGAGCCGCTGGCCGCACTGCGGGGCGATTTCCAGATGGTGTCGGGCCTCGCCCACCGCAACGGCACCGCCGGCCGGGACGGCGCAGGCGACCATGCCCGCGCGATGTCGACGATCCTCACCGGCGTGCGGCCGCGGAAGACGGCCGGCTCCGACATCCGCGCTGGCATCTCCGTCGACCAGGTCGCGGCGCAGCGGATCGGCCACCTCACCCGGTTTCCATCGCTGGAGCTCACCTGCGACGCGGTGCGGCGCAGCGGCGAGTGCGACTCGGGCTACTCGTGTGCCTACTCCTTCAACATGTCGTGGCGGAGCGAGTCGCAGCCCGCCACGCCCGAGGCCAATCCGCGGCTCGTGTTCGAGCGGCTTTTCGGCGCCGGCTCGGGTCAGGATCGGGCCAAAAACCTCACCGCAAGGCTCTCCCAGCGACGTTCGATCCTGGATTTCGTCGCCGCCGACGCCCAGCAGCTTTCCGGCACGCTTAGCCACGACGACCGTCACAAGTTCGCGGAATACATCGACGGCGTGCGGCAGATCGAGCGACAGATCGAGCGGCTCGAGTCGTTCGGCGTGCCGAACGCGCCGGAGATGGAGCTGCCCGACAGGCCGCCGTCGTTGCACCGGGACCACGTGCGGCTCATGGCCGACATGATCGTGCTCGCCTTCCAGACCGATTCGACACGGATCGCGACGCTGGTGCTTTCCTCCGACGGCAGCAACCGCACGTTCCCAGAGATCGAGGTCAAGGACGGCCATCACGAGCTGTCGCATCATCAGGACGACGCGGACAAGATCGCCAAGATCGCCCGGATTGACCGGTTCTACGTGGAGCAGTTCGCCTACCTGCTCGGCCGCCTCAAGGAGACGAAGGACGCAGGCGGCAAGCCGCTGCTCGATTCGTCGATGGTGGTCTACACGAGCGGCCTCTCCGACGGCAACCAGCATCGGCACAACGACCTGCCGCTCATCCTCGCCGGTTCGGGCGGCGGCCGGCTCACGCCCGGCCGACACGTGCTCCTGCCGGGCGAGCAGCCGATGACGAACCTCTTTCTCACCATGCTCGACGTCATGGGCACGCCGGTCGACGCCTTCGGCGACTCGACGGGCCGGCTCGACGCCGTCTGCGGCTGACCGTCACGCCGGGCGCAGCACACAGAAAGCCGGGAGCGGCGAAAGCTCGGCGAGCGTGGAAGATTTCGCCTGTCGAAGTCGTTTGCAACGTCACAGACCGTCGCGCGAAATCATCCCGCGAGGAGACTTCTGCCGTCCCGGCGGTGATCGCTCCAGACCGATCGCGCTCCAAGTCATCCAAAAGCGGCCTAGGGCTGCATCGGCCAGAGGCTGGCGAGGGCGAGCGTGGCGGCCAGGCCCGCCACGCCCTCGATCATGACCATCGCCGAGGCGCTGCGGAGCGTCTGCGGCTCCGTCATGCCGCTCATGCGGGCGATCACCCAGAAGCCGCTGTCGTTCATCCACATGCCCGCCTTCGACCCGCAGCCGATCGCCATCGCCACGTAGACGGGATGAAAGCCCAGCCCGTCGGCGGCCACGATCGGCGCCAGCACGCCGGCCGCGGTGATCATCGCCACCGTGGCCGAGCCCTGCGCCACCCGGATGACGGCCGTGATCGCCCAGGCAATCGGGATCAGTGCGATGCCGCTGCCGGAGGCGAAGCCATGCGAGAGTTCGGCCATGCCGGCCTGCCGCAGGGCGCCGCCGAGCGCGCCGCCGGCGGCAATCACGAGGATGATCTCGCCGGCCTCCGTGATCGCCTCCGTGATGGTTCGGCGCACGGTCGCCATGTCGGCCACGGTTGAGCAGAGCACCCCGATCGACAGCAGGGCGGAGAGCGCCATCGCGGTGTTTTTTTCGCCGCAGACTCTGATGGCAGGCATGACTCCCGCGGGGAGCATCTGCGGGGCCGCCTCGGCGATCGAACCGAGCGTGATCAGGAGCATCGGCAGCAGGATCGGCGCGAGGGCCGCCGGCAGGGAGGGCGATCGCGCGGGGCGGGCTGCCGCTGCCTCCGTTTGCTCGTCCCGTGCCGCGTCCCTCGGCTCGAGCGGCCAGGTGCGGTCGGCCCAGGCCGCATAGGCGTAGCCCGCGAGCGCGGCGATCCCGCCGACCACCAGACCGCAGGCGATCATCGTCGTCATGTCGATGCCGAAGGCGTCTGCCACGAAGAGCGGGCCGGGGGTCGGCGGCACGAGGGAATGCGTCATCGTCGCCCCCGCGATGATCGCCAGCACGTTGAGCAGGTAGTGCCTCCCGGTGCGGTCCCAGCTCGCCCGGGCCAGCGGCAGGAGCAGGAAGAAGACGGTTTCGGCGAACATCGGGATGCCGAGCAGAAAGCCCGTCATCAGCAGCGCCAGCGGCGTCCTGGCGGTGCCGAGCGCCGACTGGATCGACATCACGATTTTCTCGGCCCCCCCGGCGGCCGTCAGGCAGCAGCCGAGGATCGACGCCATCGCGATCACGATGCCGATGTCGAGCGCCGTGCGGCCGAAGCCCTCGGCGACTCGCCTCCCGGGCGGGATCAGCTCGCCGGTCGTGGGCGACGCCGTCGCCGCGGGCGGCCCGTGTGCCGACCCCGGCGGAGGTGTGCTTGCCGAGGGTGGCGTGAGCGCCGCGACGACGAACGCGCCGACGATGAGCGTGAGGAACGCCGGCATCCGAAAGGCGAGCACACCGCCCACGACGACGACCAGCGCGACGATGAGGATGGCCAGAGGGCTCATGCAATTGGACGTTCCGGGCCGGCCGTGCGATCGTCCCCGGGTCAGAAGGTGCCACGCTGTTCCGCGGCGAACCAGCAGATCGTACAATCCCGCAGCCGTTCCTACGACCGCGAGCCGGCCGACGACGAGACAGGCCCCGCATGACCGCCGCATCCCCGCGACCGCACCGCAAACAGCCCGCCGACCTCCGGTCGCAGCGATGGTTCGCCCCCGACGACCTGCGGAGCTTTGGACACCGCAGCCGACTGCGGCAGATGGGCTATTCCGCCGAGGAGGCAGAGGGACGGCCGGTCATCGCGATCCTCAACTCGTGGAGCGATCTAAGCCAGTGCCACACGCACTTTCCGCAGCGGGTGGCCGAGGTGAAGCGGGGCGTCTGGCAGGCGGGCGGGTTTCCGGTGGAGATCCCGGTGCTCGCGCTGTCCGAGATGTTCATGAAGCCGACGACGATGCTCTACCGCAACCTGCTCGCCCTCGAGGTGGAGGAGGTGCTGCGGTGCCATCCTGTGGACGGCGCGGTGCTGATGGGGGGCTGCGACAAGACGGTACCGGGATTGCTCATGGGGGCGATCACCGCCGACCTGCCGGCGATCTTCATGCCGGCGGGGCCGATGCTCGCGGGACGCTATAGGGACCAGCGGCTCGGCAGCGGCACCGACGTCTGGAAGTTCTGGGCGCAGCGGCAGGCTGGCTGCCTCGAGGAGTGCGTCTTCCGCCAGCTGGAAGAGGGGATCGCCCGGTCGCCCGGCACCTGCATGACGATGGGCACCGCCTCGACGATGGCGGCCGTGACCGAGGCGCTCGGGATGATGCTGCCGGGCGCGTCGACGATTCCGGCCGTCCATTCTGCCCATTCCCGGATGGCCGCGGCCTGCGGCCGCAGGGCCGTCGACATGGTCTGGGAGGACCTGCGGCCCTCGACGATCCTGTCGCCGCGGTCCTTCGACAACGCGCTCGTCGCCGACCTGGCACTCTGCGGATCGACCAACGCGATCGTGCACCTGCTCGCGCTCGCGGGCCGTGCCGGCGTGCCGCTGTCGCTCGACCGCTTCGACGAACTCTCCCGAAAAGTGCCGGTGCTGGCGAACCTGCGACCCGCGGGCGAGTTTCTCATGGAAGACTTCCACGACGCCGGAGGCCTCCCTGCCCTGCTCGAGCGGATCCGCCACCTGCTGGCCGTCGAGTGTCCGACCGTCAACGGCCGCACGCTCGGCGAGAACATCGCCGGCGCCGAGTCGATCGATGACCGCGTGATCCTCCCGCTCGACAGGCCGCTCTCCTCGGCGGGGGGCACCTGCGTGCTCCGCGGCAGCCTCGCCCCGGACGGCTGTGTCATCAAGCCGACGGCGGCCGAGCCGCGGCTCCTCAAGCACACCGGCCGGGCGTTCGTCTTCGACGGCTACGCCGACCTGAAGAAGCGGCTCGACGATCCTGCGCTCGGCATCACGGCCGACGACATCCTCGTGCTGCGGTATGCCGGGCCGCTCGGGGCGCCAGGCATGCCCGAATGGGGCATGCTCCCGATCCCGAAGCGGCTTCTCGAGCAGGGTGTTCGCGACATGGTGCGGATCTCCGACGCCCGGATGAGCGGCACGAGCTACGGCACCTGCGTGCTGCACGTCGCCCCCGAGGCCGCGGCGGGCGGGCCGCTGGCGCTCGTCCGCGACGGCGATCGGATCGCGCTCGACGTCGAGGGCCGCCGCATCGACATGCTCGTGGACGAGGCCGAACTGGCACGCCGCCGTGCGGAGTGGCGGCCGCCGCCGCCGCGGGCCGAGCGTGGCTACACGCGGCTCTTCCTCGACGAGACGACGCAGGCCGACCAGGGCTGCGACTTTCGGTTCCTGCATCGCGGCCCGCCCGGAACCGAACCAGAGATTCATTGAGCGGCCAACGGCCGCGGCATGTCCGGAGCACCACCCATGAACACCTCGCCCCTCTCGCCAGCACACTTCCAGCGGTCGGTCATGGCCGTGCCGCCGCTGGCCCGCACCGCCGACGGCCAGATCGCGGCCGAAGAGAATCGCCGGATCATCCGCCACCTCGAGGCCGGCGGCATCTCGCTTCTGCTTTACGGCGGCAACGCCAACCTCTACCACCTGCCTCTCGACGAGTACGAGCCCCTGCTCGAGCTGCTGGCCAGCACGGCCGCCCCGACGACCACGGTCGTGCCGTCGGCCGGCCCGACCTACGGCCTGATGCTCGAGCACGCGAAGGCGATCCGCAGGCATCCATTTCCGGCCGTGATGGTCCTGCCCCACCAGGGCATCACGACGAGCGCCGGCGTGGCCACGGGCGTCCGCCGGTTCGTGGAAGCCGCCGGAGTCCCCGCCGTGCTCTACGTCAAGCATGACGGCTACATCGATCCGCCCCACGTGGCCGCCCTGGTCCGCGACGGGCTGATCGCGGCCATCAAGTACGCCACGGTGCGGGCCGACACTGCAGCCGACCCCTACCTTCGCGAGCTCGTGGGCCTGGTCGATCCTGCGGTCGTGATCAGCGGCATCGGCGAGCAGCCGGCGATCATCCACCTGCGGGATTTCGGCCTGGGCGGCTTCACGACGGGCTGCGGCTGCGTGGCGCCCCGGCTCTCGCAGGCGTTGCGGGCGGCGATCCACCGCAAGGACTGGGCCGAGGCCGAGCGGATCAGGGAGATCTTCCTGCCGCTGGAGTCGCTCCGCAACGCGATCAGCCCGATCCGCGTGCTCCACCATGCAGTCGGGGCTGCGGAGATCGCCGCCACCGGGCCGCTCCTGCCGCTGCTCGACCCGGTCGAGCGGCATCACGACCCGGCGATCCGGGCCGCGGCCCTCGATCTGCTGGCTGCGGATCGCAAGGCGTGACTCCCGGGCGGCTCCCGTGTTCGATCCGTCGTTCTCGTGCGCGGAAGAGCCATTCCTAATGCACCAGCTGAGGGGAGGGGTTGCCCATGCCCCAGGAGCCGGCGTTGCTGACAAGCGGAGCCAGGGATGGCGGAGCGCAGGCAGCATCGAGAGAGCGGAGGCCTGGAGGGCCGCAGCGAACGTCCGGCGATGGGGCGTGGGCAGCCCCGTGCCAGGATGTGTCCGGTGGTCACCCGTATGCCAGATGTAGCGGCATGCCTGAGGACGAGGCCAGTCGCGGCAGTGATCGCTTCACAGCTGAGCATCCCGTGCACTGTGCATCCGCTCGCGAGGCCGTCCTCACGAGACGATCTCGGTTACCACCTGGGCCGGCTTCACGCCTGTGAGCCGGTAGTCGAGGCCTTGGAACCGGACGGCCAGCCGCATGTGGTCGAGGCCGAGTTGGTGTAGCAGCGTGGCGTGCAGGTCGCGGACGTGCGCCGGGTGCGCGACGGGCGCGAAGCCGAAATCGTCGGTCTCGCCATGGATCATGCCCGGCCGATAGCCGCCGCCGGCGAACCACATGGTGAAAGCGTCGATGTGGTGGTTGCGGCCAGTGCTCTCCCGCTTCTCTCCCATCGGCGTCCGGCCGAACTCGCCCCCCCAGACCACGATCGTGTCGTCGAGCAGCCCGCGGCGGTCGAGGTCGGTGACGAGCGCCGCGGTCGCCCTGTCGACCTGCCCGCAGACCTCGGGCAGGTGCTTCTCGAGGTTTTCCGTCGGGCCGCCGTGGTGGTCCCAGTTGGTGTGGTAGAGCTGCACGAACCGCACGCCCCGCTCCACGAGCCGCCGAGCCAGCAGGCAGTTGCGGGCGTAGGTGGCCTCGCGTTCATCGGCGATGCCGTAGAGCGCGAGCGTCTCGGGGGTCTCTCCCCGGAGATCCATGAGTTCCGGCGCGCTCGACTGCATGCGGTAGGCCATCTCGTAGCCGGCGATCCGCGTGGCGATCTCGGCGTCGCCCGTGGCGGCCAAATGCCGCAGGTTGAGCTCCCGCACCGCCTCGACCACCCGCCGCTGACCGGCGGCGTCGACGCCCGTCGGCGACGAGAGGTTGAGGATCGGGTCGCCCGTGCCACGGAGCGGCACGCCCTGGAAGCTGCTCGGCAGGATACCGCTGCCCCAGAGGACCGCACCTCCCCGCGGGCCGCGCGGCCCGCTCTGGAGTACGACGAAGCCGGGCAGGTCGGCCGACTCGTTGCCCAGGCCGTAGGTGACCCACGAGCCCATGCTCGGCCGGCCGAACTGGCCGGTGCCGGTGTTCATGAAGAGCTTCGCCGGGGCATGGTTGAAGAGGTCGGTGGTGCAGCTCTTCACCACGCAGAGCTTGTCGACAATGCCCCCGACGTGGGGCAGCAGGTCGCTCACCCAGGCCCCACACTCGCCGTGCCGTGCGAACGACCGCTTCGTCCCGAGCAGGTCGGTGCGGTGGCTCGAATCCATGAACGCAAACCGCTTCCCCTCCACGAAGCTGGCCGGGATCGGCTCGCCGCTCCGTTTCGTGAGCTCCGGCTTGTGGTCGAAGAGGTCGAGCTGCGACGGCCCGCCGGCCATGAACAGGTAGATCACCCTTTTGGCCCGCGGCGGGAAGTGGGGGCCGGCCGCGGGCGTCGACGTGTCGGCCCGGCCGACGCCGTCCGCCGCGAGGAGCGATTCCAGCGCCATCGCGCCCACGCCAATGCCGCACTGGCCGAAGAAGTGCCGCCGCGTCCGCTCGCGGAGGATCTCGCCGGAGATGTCGTCGCGGTCGTGCATCGTCATTCTCTCGTCACGGTCTCGTCGAGATTCAGAAGCACGCGGGCCTGCTCGCGCGGCGTGAGCCGCGAGAGCGTCGCGAGCTCGGCCGCGTCGGGGCGGCGGCCGGTGCAGCGCCGGAACGCCGTGTCGAGCCCTTCCGCGCCGATGACCTCGGCCAACGCGTCGGCCAATTCCACGAAGGCCTGGTCATTGAGCAGCGTGAGCGCCTGCAGCGGGGTGTTGCTGCGGTTGCGCCGCGTGCAGGCACTGTAGCCGTCGGGAGCGTCGAACACCGACAGCGCCGGCGGCGGCGAGGCGCGGTAGACGAACGTGTAGAGGCCGCGGCGATGCCGATCGTCCCCGGTGCTCGTCTTCCAGGCCCGCTTCACCTGCCCCACGGCGGTGGCGCCGTCGGGAATCGGCGGAAACACAGGGGGGCCACCGATCGCGGGCGCGAGCCGACCGCTGGCCACGAGCGCCACATCGCGGACGATCTCGGCGTCGAGCCGCAGCCGCCGCTGCCTGGCCAGGAGCAGGTTGTGCGGATCGGCGGCCGCCTGGACGGGCGTCTCGATCGAGCTCTGCCGGTAGGTCCGCGACGTCACGATCAGCCGGTGCAGCGCCTTGAGGCTCCACTCCCGCCGCACGAGCTCTGCGGCCAGCCAGTCGAGCAGTTCGGGATGCGAGGGTGCCGAGCCCATCAGGCCGAAGTCGTTGTCGGTCTCGACGAGCCCGCGGCCGAAGCACCGCTGCCAGACCCGATTGACGAGCACCCGCGGCGTGAGCGGGTTGGCCGGGCTCACGAGCCATCGTGCCAGGTCGAGCCGGTTCGGCGCCGTGGGGCATGGCTCGAGCGGCGGCAGCACGTCGGGAGTGCCGGGCTGAACCGCGTCGCCGGGTCGCGTGAAGTCACCCTGGACGAGGATCGTCGTCGTGCGTGGCGTCGGCAGCTCCTGCAGCACGAGCGTGGTGGGGCCGTTGGTGACCTTGCCGTCGAGTTCGAGATACCGCTCGTTGAGGCTGCGAAACTCCTGGTCGCCCGTGCCCGGTCCGGCGGCGTAGAGCAGCCGGCGGTCTTCGGGCGACCGCTCCGCTGCCGGCTTCTCCAGCGCCGCCAACGTGGGCTTCCCGAATGGCTTTTTGAGTTCGTCCGTGAGGGTGGACTCCCAGGCCGCGAGCTCGACCAGCCGGGACTCGACGTAGGCGTGGGCCGCGGCGAGCGCGGCGTCGCGGTCCTGCTTCAGTGCGACCGGATCGAAGCCCTTGGCGGTCACCTTCAGCTTCGGCTCGGCCTGATTGTTCAGGAAGGCGAACAGCCGGTAATAGTCCCGCTGGCTGACGGGGTCGAACTTGTGGTCATGGCACTGGGCGCAGCCGATCGACAGGCCCAGCCAGACCACGCCGGTGGTGGCGACCCTGTCGAACACGCTTTCGATCCGGAACTGCTCCTTGTCGATTCCCCCCTCCTCGTTGATCTGCGTGTTGCGGTGGAAGCCGGTGGCGATCTTCTGCTCCTCCGTGGCCTCCGGCAGCAGGTCGCCGGCGAGTTGCTCGATGGTGAACCGGTCGAACGGGAGATCACGGTTGAATGCGTCGATCACCCAATCGCGATACCGCCAGATCTCCCGCGGGGCGTCGATCGAGTAGCCGTTGCTGTCGGCGTAGCGGGCCATGTCGAGCCACCACCGCGCGAGCCGTTCGCCGTAGTGCGGGCTCTCGAGCAACCGGTCGACCGCGGCCGCGTAGGCGGCCTCGGGATCGGAGGCGGTCGCCGTCAGGAAGCCGTCGATCTCGGTGGTCGTCGGCGGCAGGCCGGTCAGATCGAGGTGCAGACGACGCAGAAGCGATTCAGGCGGCGCGGGAGGCGATGGCGTCAGACCGGTGCCGGTGAGCCGTGCGGCGACGAACCGGTCGATCGGATGATCGGGGCCGGCGACGTCCGGAGGTGTCTGCGGTCCCGGCGGGATGAACGCCCAGTGCTTTTCGTACGTCCCACCCGCGGCGATCCAGTCGCGGAGCGTGGCCCGGTCGGCTGCGGAGAGGGTGCGGCCCGACTCGGGGGGCGGCATCAGCTCGTCTCGGTCGGCCGAATCGATGCGGCGGACGAGTTCGCTGGCTGCCGGGTCGCCGGGCACGACGGCCGCGTGGCCAGAGTCGAGCCGCGCGGCCGCCCCTGCCGCCGTGTCGAGCCGCAGGCCGGCCTGCCGGCCGTGGGCGTCGAAGCCGTGGCACGACAGGCAGTTCGCCGCGAGGATCGGCAGCACGTCGCGGTTGAAGGAGATGTCGCGGGCGACGGAGACGGCCGGCCCGTGCAGCAGCGACGCCATGGCACAGGCCACGGGCAGGAGGTTGATTCCGAGCGCGGCGATTCGGTTCGATCCACGTCGCATGACTGGCACCGTTGCTGGACTCGAAGGCAGCCACCTGTCGACACGGCGGATCCGCCCAGTCCGGGGAGGAGATCGGCCGGATCGTGCCCGCTTCCGAACCTCACACTGCCACCCCGGACACTGTGTAGTTTATCGTCCAGTCGGACCGGTGACACTCGTCGAACTTCGGCCTGGCCCCTGTAATGCTCCCGTCAGGGCCCTGACCGTACCCGCGTTGCACGATCACCGCATTCAGTTTCATCCGCGATTGCATGCAGATTTTGCGGCAACTTCCGCCCCCTCTGCGGCGAGCCGTGTGGCCCGCGTGCCGCTGAACCGCCAGAACAGCCCGGCGGCGCTCCCGTGTATCACTGCCCGATCGCTCGGCGCAGCAGGTTGTGCGTGATCCGCTGCACCCGCTCGTCTGGGCCGCGGGGGCTCGTGTAGACGCTCGGCCGCACGTAGCCTGGCGGCGCCGCCAGCCCGTCCGCCCACCAGCACGTGGCGGCGTTGAAGACGTAGTTGCCCTTGGGGCCGGTGTAGCACGTGGCCGTGTAGACGCCGCCGTTGGGTTTGCCTGGAGCCGACTGCGTCGGCCCGGTGGCCACGACCTCGAGCGAGGGAATCGCAGCCGGGTCGCCGTGCCACTCCCAGCCGATCAGGCCGGGGATCGCGTCTCCCTGCTGCATTCCAGTGCCGGCATGCACCCAGTGGTCGGGACGCGTGCAGATCCAGTCTGCCCCGCCGGTGACCGGGCCGGTCGAGTGCGCCCCCATCAGTTCGTTGGCGTAGGGGCGTTCGTGCGCGAGCGACTGCATCGAGGCGAATTCCCGCGTGCCGCCCGGTGGCCCGAACACGCCGACCCGCTCGAACGCCCGCGCCCGCTCGTCGAGCAGGATCCGGCCGCAGACCGCGTTGCCCGAGAGGAACGCCACGTTCACGCCCGCCGAAATCGCGGCCTGCACGTTGCGGAACATTTCGATCGTCCAGTATTCGTCATGCCCCACGCTCAACAGACCACTGGCCCGAAGCAGGCCCGCCGGGTCGCGGTGCGTGTCGAGGTTCGAGATGTAGGAGACGTCGTAGCCCTGCGACTCCATCCAGTAGGCCAGCGGGAACTCCCAGAGGAACCACTCGCCGGAGCCGACGGAGAGCGGCTGGTCGAGGATCTGGCAGTACTTGCCGTAGGGGCGGTCGAAGCCCACCTGCACGCCGCCCCCCCAATACCACTGGTTCTTGCCGTCGTCGTAGAGCGCGAACTGGTCTGGCCAGCGGTTGTAGGCCTGCCAGGTGAAATCGCTCACCTGCAGGAGAAAGTCAGCCCGCCGGTCGTCCCGCACCACGAACACGACGTAGCTCTGCCGGCCCTCGGCCAGGCTCGTGAGTTTGCCGAGATAGACGCCGGTGGGCCAGTCGGCGGGAACCATCAGTTCCGTCGCCGCTTTCCATTCGCAGCGTCGCAGCCGCATGCGGCCGACGGGCGGGTCAGGCTGCTCGCTCCCTGCGAACTCGCCGAGCCGGGCCATCAGCCGCCCCCCGTCGCCGCCATACCAGCCGGTGCGGTAGATGTCGATCGTGAACCGGCCGGCCGGACGAGTGCTCACGAAGATCGAGAGCGTGTCGCCGGCACGGATGCTCGCGTGGGAGCAGTAGCCCTCGATTGCGGGGCTGCGGTACTTCGTGGCGGGATCGATGGCGACGTTCGTGATCATCCACTCGCGGGTGCCCGGCCGGGCGTTCTCCGCCTGGATCGGGCCGCTGCCGGCGGGGGCCGCGGCTGTCAGGCCACCGCCGAGCAGCGTGGCGGAGCCGGCCACTGCCATTCGCGCCACCGCGTCGCGGCGGGAGAGCGTGTCATCCCTCGAGTCGTCGTCTGCCATCGTTTCGCCTCCGAGTGGTGCCGGCTGGCCCGTTCACTTCGCCCGTGCCAGAAAGGCGACAAGGTCGGCGAGTTCCTGCGGCGAGAGGATCGTGTCGTAGCCCTTGGGCATCAGCGACACCGTGCCGGGCTCGATCGATTCGATCGCGGTCCGTGGGATCCGCTCGCTGGCAGTGACGTTCGTCTGGATCACGACCTCCGCCGGCGTTTCCTCGCGGACGATACCGCTGAAGGCCCGGCCGTCCTCCGTGAGCACCGTCACCGGCTCGTAGCTGCGGACGAAGCTGGCGCTCGGCAGCACGATCGCCTCGAGCAGGTCGCGCGGTGTGCGGATGCCGCCGATCTTGGAGAGGTCGGGCCCGATCCGCCCGCCGACGTAGGCCATCGCGTGGCAGCCGGTGCAGGCGGCCCTGGCAGAGACGAACACGGCATGCCCGCGGGCCGCATCGCCGGGCGGCAGGGACGCAGCGAGCGTGTCATACGCCTCACGCTGCCCGGCGCGGGCGGCGTCGATCTTATCGAGCAGCTGCCGGCCGCTCGCCTCGTCGCCCGTGGGCAACGCGGCCACCGCGGCGGCGACTGCGTCGCGGCTGATGGACGACGGGTCGGCGTGCCCGGCGACGGCGGCAAGGGCGGCGACGAGCGGGCCGCCGCCGCGCGCCTTGAAGAGCGGCAGCAGCTGTGCGACGTCGTTGGCGGGCAGCCGGGCCAGCGCCGGCGCGAGTCTGGCGAACTGGTCGTCGGAGAGCCGTGATGCCTGCAGCGCCGTGGCGGCGGCCGAGCGGTCGAGCGGCGAGGCGTCGCCGGAGGTGCCTGTGGACACCGCGGAAAGAAGAATCTCGAGCAGCCGCTCGGCGACGGGCCCCGGCAGGGGTTCGCTCCCGCCGGCCACCTGCACCAGGAGCGTGCAGAGCTTCGGTGCCACCCCTGGAGCGGCGGCGAGCGTGAGCAGCTGCGGCCGCACCCGCGAGCGCTGCTCTGGCGTGAGTGCGAGCCGCGCGAGTGTCTCGATCGCGTCGGCGGATGCCGCCGGCGAATCGCCACCGACGACGGCGACGAGAGCGTCGACCCAGGCATCGGGCGTCTTCACAGGCCGCGCGGCCCGCATCACCTCGAACGCCTTCGCCTGCGCGCCAGTGCCGGCACGTGCGGCGGCGGCGAGCGCGGTGGCGACCGCCTCGTTGGCGGCGAGCCGGCCCACGACCCCCACGATCCGCGGCGATTCCTCGGGCATCGCGACGGCCCTTTCGAGCTCCGCCGGCAGCTGCGCGACAAGTGCCTCAGCCCATTCCGGGTGCCGCGAGGCGATCCACCAGCCCGTCTCGCGCAGCCCGGAGTCGTCGTCGCCGCAGGCGGCGAGCACCTGTTCCCGGAGCGACACTGTATCCGCACCCGGTCCCTGATCGAGCGCGACCAGCGCCGCTCGTCTCACCCGCCGGTCGGGGGCGTCGACCGCGGCCAGGAGCAGCTCTGGTTGCCCACCCTCGATCAAGGCGTAGGTGAGCGAATGCTCGCAGGCCCTGTCGGCAGCACGAGGGCATGCGGCAAGCACGGCCTTCACGGCGGCGACTGTGCCGATCCGGCCGAGCGCCTCGGCGGCGGCCCGCATGCAACCGGCGTCCGCATCGGAGAGCAGCGCCGAGAGGGCGTCGACCGCGGCGGAATCCCGCTGGAGGCCGGCGACGTGCGCCGCCGCCTGCCGCACCTCCGCTGCAGCGTCGCGCAATCCCTGCCGCACGGTGGCACGAGCGGCCTCGCTGTCGATGCCCGCCAGCGCCCACACGGCGTTCCGCCGGCCTGCCGCCGCTGCAGGCTCCGACGAAAACGTCCACGCCATGGGCTCCACCGCCGCCTCTCCGCGTCGTCGTAGCTCGTCGATCGCGCGTTCGGCGACCGCGGGCCGCCCGTCCGCGAGCAGCGAGGCCAGTCCCGCGGCATCGAGCCGCTTCCAGTCGATCCGCCGCCCCCGCGGATCGTGGACCGTTGATGCCGTGCTGTTGCGGATACGGTAGATCGCCCCGAGCACCGCCGGCTTCTCCAGCTGCGAGGTCGGACAGCAGAGCTTGTACCAGCCGCCAGTGTCCACGATCAGGAGCGAGCCGTCGGCATCCTCGATGACGTCGGTGGGGTGGAAGTCGGCAGCATCGGCTGTGACAAACGGCTCGTCGACGGTGGTGAAGGTGCCCCCCTGCGGCACGAGCCGGTGCCGCGACACTGTCCGCAGGTTGAAGCTGCAGGCGAACACATCGCCGGCACAGTCGCCGCCGAGGCCGTGCCCCGAGTGCACGTGCAGGCCGCAGGCGGCGGCCGGGCCCAGGTGCACGAGCGCCGGCAGCAGCTCGCCCGTCCGCGGATGGCCGTCGAGCACGCCGTGCTCCTTGCCGTAGACGCCGCCATACACGGCGTGGATCACACCGTCCCGCTTGCCTCCCGCCGGGTGCTCCAGGAACGTGGCTGATACGAGCCGCTCGCCCGCGGGCGTGAAGGCAACGTCGACGGGGTTGTCCATGCCGCCGGTCATCACAGCCTCGATCTCCCCGACGGGCCGATCGGGCCGGGCGCGGAAGACGTGCGACGCCCGCGTCTTCCAGCCGGGGCGGCCCGGCAGGTCGTGGGTCTGCTCCGCGAAGGCGCCCTTGCACCAGTAGAACCAGCCGTCGCGTCCCAGGTACGGACCGTGCATGTCGTTTCCGCAGCCGGTCAGCGTCTTGCCGTCGAACCAGACGCTGCGGTCGTCGGCCACGCCATCGCCGTCGGAGTCGGTGAGCTTCCAGATCTGCGGGCCGGCGGCGGCGTAGAGCGAGCCACGGTACCAGAGCGTGCCCTGCAGCATCATGAGCTGGTCGGCAAAGAGCGTCCGCGTGTCCAAGATGCCGTCGCCGTCGCGGTCTTCGAGCCGGAAGATGCGGTGCTGCGGGTCGGTCTGCTGCTCGACGAGCTTGGCGTTGGAGCCGCTCGAGTCGGTGACGTAGAGACGGCCATCCTCGTCGAAGGCCACCGCCACGGGCCGCTCCACGAGCGGGGGGCCGGCCACCCGCTGGACGGCGAATCCGTCCGGCACGGTGATCCCCACCGCGCCGAACCGAAACGTCTCACCACACGACGGCGACCCGCCCGCGACGAGCGCAAGGAGGCTCAAGCAGCCTGCAGCCAGCGAGCCTGTGATCCGGACGCGGGACATGCTGCCGAGTATAGCCGGCACCCTGCCCGACCGCCGGGCTTGCGGGCGGGAACAGGGTCCGTGCGCGGCCGCGAGCGACGCAACGTGGCGGCCGGCGCCGCATGACGCTAAAGTGGTGGTCTCGCCCTTCGCGGCTTCCCGGCCGCGGCTCGCTTCGACTCCTGGCGGAGGAAACGATGCACGCCACCCGTAGATCCCGGCTCGACGGTGCCCCACCCGATGCGATGGCGCGGGTCAGATCGGCCACGGCGGTCCACTGCCGCGGCTTCACGCTCGTCGAGCTTCTCGTCGTGATCGCGATCATCGGCGTGCTTGTCGGGCTGCTGCTTCCCGCCGTCCAGGCGGCCCGCGAGGCCGGCCGCCGGATGCAGTGTGGCAATAACCTCAAGCAGATCGGCCTCGCCATCGGCTCATCGCACGACGCCAAGAAGGTCTATCCCACGGGACGTAAGACCCGGGAGAACACTGACTACTCCTGGGCGTTCCGCCTGCTGCCCAACATGGAGGAGCAGGCCATCTACGACGCCTGGAAGCCGTCGTTGCCGGCCTCCGATGCGGCCAACTCCCGGGCCATGCGGACGCCCGTGGCGGCCTACTTCTGCCCGAGTCGCCGCGGTCCCGCGGCGGACAGAAACTTCGACAACAACAACGGCGTGCCGCCGGCCGACTCCCTGCATGTCGCCGCGGGCGGCGACTACGCCGCCAACGCGGGCACGTACTTCAACTACGCCACCCCCACCAAAGGCTCGCTCGATCCGAAGCTGGCCGGCCCCATCCACACCTTTTCGAACGTCCGCTCCGCGCAGGTGACCGACGGGCTGAGCAAGACGTTCGCGGTCGGGGATCGGCACCTGCCGCCCACGATTCCCAACGCCGGGTCGATGGACGACTACAACAAGGGGGACACCGCGTTCTTCGCGGCGGATACACCGCACACGCTCTTCCGCGACACCTACCGCGGCCTGGCAGACTCCACTGCCGACACCAACAACCGCAAGTACGGCTCGATGCACACCGGCATCACGCAGTTCGTGTTTCTCGACGGCCACGTCGACGCCCTGTCCAACTCGACGTCGCGGGACATCCTGCGGATGTTCTCGGCGATCGGCGACGGCGACGATCCGTCGGACCCGGGCGACGGCACCGACCTGAACTACTGACCGGGCTTTTCACCGGGGCCACCGCCGGGCGCAGGGTGCGTGCGGCGTGGTTCGCACGAGGACGCAGACGGACGGAGGGTTCCATGCACCGGACCGCACGGCCCGCCGCCTCCGACGAGGAGGCCTCGGGACGAAACAGGCTGCTGGCGGCCGTGGCGATCGCCCTGGCCGTCTGCGCGGCCGGCGGCTGGTATCTGTACGAGTCGGGCCGCACCGCCCGGCTCGCCGGCCGGACGATCGCACTGCAGGAGCGGCTGCTCGCGACGAAGGCCGATCCGACGGAGAGACGCCGGGCGCTCGAAGAGATCATGCACAGCATCGATCGGCTGCCGCCCGCCGAAATCCGACGGGTGCGGGACGCGCTCTTCAAGCGGATCAACGCCATGCGGCTGGAAAGCCTCGAGCGGTTTGCCGAGGCCTCGCCCGACGAGCGGACGGCCATGCTCGACGAGGATCTCGACCGGATCAGGCTGGTGCGGGGGGTCATGGACGCCACCGATCAGGGAGGCATGAGGCCCTACACGGAGGCGGAGATCGTCGAGCGGGAGCAGCGGCGGAAGCAGCGGGACGAGCAGGCGCGGCAGGCCGCGGCGGCCGCTCCGAAGCCGGCCGCCGCCCCGCGACAGTCCCCCACGCCACGCCCGCCGACCGCGGAGCAGAAACAAGCCTCCGAGTACATCGACGCGCTGACGAAGCGGGCCAAGGAGAAGAAGGTCGACCTCGGCCGCATGTTCAGCCGTCCGCCGGGCCGCGGCTAGAGCGCATCTGACTTCTATGGAGCGTTCAAGTGGAGACGCGATCGACGCTCGCCGTTCTCCTATTCCACCGGCTCGTCGCTCCCGCTCAATAAGATCCGCTCTAGCGGCCGGCCGGCTCAGTGGTGAGTGTGTCTTCGTGCCGGATTTCCCGGGCGACGGCGGCGAGAATCATCGGCAGGTAGACGATGCCCGTGTAGTGATTTGCTTCCATGCGCACGTGGTGGTCGTCCGCGAGTCCTGCCGCCTCCGCCAGCAGCCGGCTGTGGGCCGGGGGCACGACGTCGTCGTACTTCCCCGAGAAGAGCCAGGTGCGGTCGGGCCGGTAGCGGTGGGCGAGTCGGGTCGGCTCGATGCCGTGGAGCGACTCCCGCACCTGCTCCTCGGTCATGCCGGAGGCGGCCAGCTTCGCCCGCACCTTTTCGGCGTCCTTCCGCCCGTTCTGGAGCACGCCGACGAGATCGCCGCCGGCGAGGAAGATGAAGACCCTGTCAAAACCGGTGTCGAGCCCCGCGGCCGTCGCCGCCACGAAGCCGCCGAGGCTCGTGCCCTGCAGCGAGATCCGTGCGGCGTCCACGAGCGGCACCGCCGCGGCGGCATCGCGGGCCCGACGCACGTCGCCCACGGCCTGCCGCACCGCGGGCACGAGCGCCCCCGCACCGGCCCCGCCCTCGCGCGGCCGGCGGGCGCCGTAGAACGGCAGCTGCACCATGAACGCATGCACGCCGTGCAGCGACAGGCCGCGGGCGACGAGCCGGCCAACGTTCATGCCGCTGCCCGACTCGTGGACGACGACACAGCCCGGGCCGCGGACGACATTTCCGTCGGCATTCCGGGCCTGGTACCACTCCATCCACACGGTGTCGTTGCAGTCGGGGCCTTCGTCCCGCGGCGACGGAAACCGCAGCCGCAGGTCGCCCGCGCCGGCCGTCGCCTCCACCACGGTGACATCGAACTCTCCCGGCTCCCAACGCAGCCCGGCGAGGCATTCACGGGCATCCTGACGGTCGTCGTCACCTCCGTCGAGTGAGTCGACGGCGTGGAGCACGCTGCCCGGGGCAGGCGGCACGCCGATGTCGCGACCGCCGCCCATCGCCCCCGCGGGAACGTCACGGAGCAGCGCCGCGAGGTCGAGGCGGACGGCTGGGCACTCCGCGGCGGGCTTTCGTCGCGAGGCGTGGGCCACGTGCAGCACGAGCCGCTCCGGCACGAAGAGCACGTTGTGCAGGTTCGACTTCATCGCCACCGGGCGGTCCATGAGCCGCAGCGCGGCCTCCTCGTCGATCCGGCCGTGGGCGTCCCTGACCCGCTGGCGAAGGCAGGCCAGCCTGTCGCCGGCCGAGAGCAGCACCGCGTCGGGGATGCCCTCGCCGAGCCGTGCGTGCGGCTCGCCGGGCCCCACGAGCTCCAGCTGCCCTGGCGTCGCCGCGACACCCACGCTCCGCCGGGAGTTCCCGTCGGCGAACACGTAGTAATACTCGCACGTCCGTGGGCTCCGCCTCCAGAGATCGACCACCTCGTCGAGCGTGGAGCACTCTTCGAGCGCGCGACGCATGAGCGTGGCCATCGGCACGCCGTCCCACTGCCCTTCGCCCCTGCCTCCCATCTCGCCGAGCGAGATGCGCCGGGCGTTCATCCCGGTCACGGAGCCGGTGAAGCCGGCGTAGCCCACGGTGACGAACGGGATGCGGCCGCGGGGTGCGATCACGAAGACGGCCGCCGCATCCTGCAGGCCGATCTCGGTCATGTAGTCGAGCACGCGACCGTGGTAGAGGGTGCCGTCGGTCGTGGCCGAGCCCGCCACCGCGAAGCCGGAGCAGTGGAACAGCTCCGGGAAGACGTTGACGCTGGCGACCAGATCGGGATCGAGCGCCAGCGCCACCGCCATCGCCCGCGTCTCGGCGGCGTGGTGCGCGGGGATGTGCGGCGCGAGACGCCGGGCCGCGTCGGCGAGCTTCTCGCGAAACCAGACGCCGCCCCGGACCGTCTCCACGGTGCCGACGACATGGAGCACCGAGTCGACGCAGCGGCGGGCCTCCGCCGCGAGCAGCTCGCCGTGCGCCCGGCCGATCTCCTCGGGGCTGCCGTGGAGCGTCACCATCCGCAGCCCATCGACCCATTCGAGCGAGCCGTTGGCGACCGTCAGCGGCCGACGTTCCGGAGACGTGAGATCCGGCCCGGGCAGCAGGATCTCGAGTGTGCGACGCGCGGCCCGGCACAGGGTCCGCTCGATCTCGTCCCGTGGCACGGCATGTGGCTCGCAGCCGGGGAAATCGTCCACCTCCGGGCACGCGGCGGCGTCGCCGACCGTGACGTCCACCGTGACGTCACCGATGGAGACGGTGATCCGACGGCCGCCGTCTCCGAACGAGATCCAGCCGTCACCCCGCCTCCAGCGGCCGTCGACGGGATCACGTTGGAGGCCGAGGAGCCCCGTCGCGAGTGCCGCCAGGCTGGTCGGCGCAGCCTGCGTCAGCAGCGGCGGCACGACCGCGAGCTGGGTGCCGCCCGCGGCGATCCGGCCGCCGATCCCGGTGGGATCGAGGTGGTCCACCGGGTCGGTGTCGCCGCGGCCCAGGTGGACGACATGGTGCCGCGGCAGTGCCAGCGCGGTGGCAGCAGCCCGCCGCCGCAGGACGGCGGCATACGTGGGGTGGTCGACGCTCAGGTCGAAACTGGCCGCGTCGAATCGCTCGAGCCGGACGGCCACCTCGATGGGCCGGTCGCCGCGACGGACCGTCACCCTGCCGGCGAGTGAGAACGACTCCCGTTGGCCGGCCAGGCACCGCCACAGTGGCCCGAGATCGGCCGCCAGCGCTCCCGGCGCCGGCAGGTCCGTCCGCGGCTGGTCTTCGGCCCGTGACGGGACCGACAGCAACGCCCCGAGCAGGAGTGCCGCGACCACGAGCGTCGGCATCACGCAGCCCCTCGTGTGCCGTCTCCACGGAATCGATCGGAACCAGACCGGGTGGAACAGCATGCGTGCCCCGCGTGAAAGCCGTTCAGCCGCACCGCACCGGCTGACCGCCCTGCCGGGCGCTCGCGTCGGAGGCGAAGATCACATCGAACGTCCGCGTCGCCTCGGCGAAGCTGGTCAGCGGCATGTCCTCGCCGCGGTCGAGCGAGTCGAAGAACGCCTGGAACTGCTCCTGGTAGGGGTGGTCGCTGACGTCTCCCGAGTCGAGCATCTTCATCGACAGCGTGCTCCAGTGCCCCTTGTCCGTGGCGAGCTTCGCCGAATGGAAGCGGTTGTCGAGCAGGCTGCCCTCGCTGCCCACCAGATGAATGTGGAAGTAGTAGGGCTGGAGGCAGTCGACGATCGCGGCGGTCTTGCCGATCGCGCCGTCGGCGAAGCGCAGCATCGTCAGGCTCGACGTGTCGTACTCGTACGGCGCGAAGATATCGCTCGACGACTTCGTGCTCAGGCTCGAGACGGTCTCGACCTTGCCGCCCACCAGCCCCAGCAACGCGTCGAGCGCGTGGCAGCCCGCCGTGAGCAGGGCGCTGCCGCCATCCTTCTTCCCCGTGTTCCAGCGGAACTGGCCGTACCAGGGCCCGATGCCATGGAAGTAGTCGACCTCGGCGTAGTGCAGCCGGCCGAGGAGACCGGCGTCGAGCACCGCCTTCGTGGCCTTGAACTGGCTGGAGAAGCGGCATTCGAAGCAGACGCAGCCCCGCACGCCCGCCTTCGCGGCCGCGGCGACGATCTCCCGCACCTCCTCCGGGGTGTTGGCCATCGGCTTCTCGAGAATGATGTGCTTGCCCGCCTTCGCCGCGGCCACGGCCTGGCCGGAGTGCAGGCTCGGCAGCCCGGTGACGTCGACCACCTGGATGTCGCGGTCGGCCAGCATCTCCTCGAGCCGGCCGTACACCTTGATCGGCCTGCCGTAACGGGCTGAGAGCTCTGCGGCGTCGAGCGGCCGCGACGAGCAGACGGCCATGACGCGGCCCTGTCTCGTGGCGTTGATGGCGGCGATGTGCGCCGTGGCGGCCCAGCCGTAGCCGACGACGCCGACGTTGTAGTGCTTCATGGTCTGGTCTCCTGTCGCGATGATGGTCGTACGGATCGAATGCGGGTTGACGCGACGCCCGGGGGCCGTCACGCCGCGGGCACGTCGAAGCCGGCCCGATAGGCCTTCGAGATGAGCCGATCGGCCTCGGGGGAGTTGGTGAACCGCAGGGCAGCCGCATCCCACTCGAGCACCCGCGGTGTCTCGTCGAGCTGACCCGTCACCGGGTCGAGAGGCGGCTGCGCGAGCCGCGTGGCGATGTTGCCCAGATGCACCGCCTCAGTGAGCGGGCCGGAATAGTGGAAGCCGTCGGTCGTGCGGGTGCCGGCCAGGCAGGCGTCGATCCAGTCGTGCCAATGGTCGCGGGCCTCCACCTTCGGCATCTCGAATCCGGCGTATTGATCGGCCGGATAGAGCTTCGGCATCCCCACGTGCGGCAGCACCATGCAGCCCTTTTCGCCGATGAACACGCTGCCCGCCGCCGGCAGGTCGACGTCGCCGGGCATCTGCGCGAGCTTGTGTGACGGCTTCAGGCCGCCGTCCATCCAGGTCACCTTCAGCCTGTCGCCGGCCGTGAAGGCCGTTGCCGGATAGACGTAGGTGACCACCTGCTGTGTCGGCCAGACCTGGTCGTTCACGCCGCTGTTCTTCGCCGTCACGGACAGCGGCGCCGTCAGGTCGAGCGCCGTGGAGACGGGATCGAGGATGTGGCAGCCGAAGTCGCCGAGCGCGCCGCCGCCGAAGTCCTGCCAGTCGCGCCAGGTGAACGGGTGGTAGGCCAGCGCGTAGTCCCGCATCGGTGCCGCGCCGATCCACAGGTTCCAGTCGAGGTTTGCCGGCACGGCGGCTGCCTTCGGCGGCGCGAAGAGACGCGTTCGCTGGTTGCCGGTGACGCCGGCCCAGGAGAAGACCTCCCTCACCTTCCCGATCGCGCCGTCCTTCACGAGCCGCGTCGCAATTCGGTACTCGGCATTGGAGTGGATCTGGTTGCCCATCTGGGTGGCCACGCCGCTCCTCTCCGCCCACAGCCGCATCTGCCGGGCCTCCCAGACCGTGTGCGAGATCGGCTTCTGGCAGTAGACGTGCTTGCGTCGCTGCATCGCCGCCACCGCCACGGGCGCGTGCGCGTGATCGGGCGTGTCGACGATGACGGCGTCGAACCCGTCGCCGAGGGTCGCGAACATCTCTCGGTAGTCGGCGAAGTGCCGCACGCCGGGAAACTTCTGGTCCGCCTTGGCGAAGCGGTTCTTGTCGACGTCGCAGAAGCCCACGAGCTTCACCGCCGGGTGCGACGCGACGCGGCCGATGTCGAGAGTGGCGATCCCGTCTACACCCACGCAGGCGACCTGCAGGCGGCTATTGAGGTTGCGGCCGCTGACCACCGCCGGAAACGCCACCGCCGTCGCCCCGGCGACGACCCCCTTCACCACGCTCCGCCTCGTGACCTTCATGTCGTCCCCTCCTGCATCACGCAGTCCATCCGGCCATCACGGGATGTCAGTGCATCTCGACCGCACACGAGCCGAGTCCGCCCCGGAAGTAGTTGAATTGCACCTGCGGGTGATCGGCGAGCAGCGACATCGGCACGGCCGTGTCGACGATCCGCTTCGAGATCATCAGCGGTGTCAGCCGCTGTCCCAGTGGGTTGTCGTGGGTGCCGGCGTGCCAGATCGACACCTGCTCCGCCCGCCACGTCTGCACGGGGCCCACGGTGATCGCCTGCATCGGCACCATCGTGATGTTGCCGCCGCCGCTGGTACGGGCGTTCTGGGCGAGCGTCACCGGATGGAGGTCGACCACGCGGGTGGAGAGCGCCCGGTACTCCGCGGGCGACGGCGGCGCGTCGGCGTGCCTGCCCGCCCGTCGCAGCGGGTCGTTGAACGCCCAGTGCTTGATGTCGCCCTGCCCGCCCTGCATGACCGCGCACCGTGCGGTGTCCCAGCTGGCCACGTATGAAGCCACGTCCGCCTTCGGAAAATGCAGGTTGGCCTCTGGCATCCGCAGCTCGGGCCGGATCCGGTCGAAGCAGAGCTCGCGATCGGCACGCTCGAACGAGAGCGGGTGGCTGACGGGCACCTCGCGACCGTTCTCGTACCACTCGTCCATGCCCCAGAAGTGGGCATGCCGCAGATCGAGGCCGAGCTCGTTGACGAGCCGGGCCACGAGCGGCAGTTGCTCCGTGGGGCCGATCGGGCCACAGATGCCGACCGGGTCGTCGGCCGTCGCCTGCCGCCAGGCGGCGATGTATTCGAGGGCCTCGGCCAGGTAGAAGTCCTCGAGCGTGTCGTAGAGCACCACGCGAAAGCCCGGCCTGGAGAGCCGCACCAGGTCCTCGACCGACAGCGCCGCGGCGTCGCGGATGATCTCCGCGTCGAGCGTCGTATAGTCCCACCAGTCGGGGGCGATCCTGCTCGGCGGCCGCGGCATGGGAACTCCTCGTACGGATCGATGCCTCGCAGCCCGGAATCCTAGCCCGTTGACGATGCTTCCTCAAGAGTCGGCTCACCGTCTGGATGGTGGAGCGGCTAGGATCGAGGGGCCGGGGAGAGCGGCGATGGGGAACGCACGCAGTGAGTCCACAAGGGTGAATAAGGGTGAATCCGCGAGGTGAAACCATGAACAGGCTTCTGGTCGTACTGATCGCCGTGTTGACGGTGTGGTGGAAGCTCGTGCCGGCCGTGGTGGTCGCTGCGGCCCCGGCAGACGGAGGCCCAGGGCTGCGCGCCGGCGCCGCGGTTGCCGACATCACGCCCGACGTCGGTGCGGCGATCGTCGGCG
>JBILVO010000086.1:0-16730 GCA_044370415.1 Pirellulales bacterium | reverse complement strand
CGCTCCGGCCGGCCTCGCGAACCTCTGCGACCCGCCGCGACCCGGTCGCTGCGATCAGGCGATCAGGTGAACGCCAGCAGGTCCACGACAAAGACGATCGGCTGCCCGTTGCTCGGGGCACTGTTCCCGTAGGCGAGGCTCGCCGGGATGACGAACGCCGACTTACTGCCGACGGTCATCGTCTTCAGGGCCTCGGCGAATCCCGGGATCACGCCAGTGAGCGAGAACGACGAGTTCGTACCCTTGTCGAACCGGTCGCCGTTGCTGTTGTAGCCCTCGTAATTGACCCGCACGCCGGTGTTGGTCGCGGCGAAGGCGGCCCCCGTGCCCTTGGTCAACTCCCTGTACAGCAGGCCGGAGCTGGTCCCGATCAGGGACGGATCGGTCGCGGCCGCCGCCACGGCCGACCGCAGCGAGCCGGCCACACCGGCGACCGTGTCGATCTTCGCCGTGGCGATCGATCCCGCCGCGCTGCCGACCGCGACCGAATAGCGCACCATCGGAGTGGTCGAGCCGCCCCCCTGCACGAAGTCGATCGTGTCGGCCCGGGTGTCGCCGTCGGTGTCGATCGCCGATGCGAAAACCGGGCGGCCGCTGCCGATGCCCGAGAAGGCGGCGAGCGTCGCCAGCTTGGTGTTGGCGGCCGTGCCGATGGTGCCGTCGTACATCTCGACGGCCGAGCCGCCGCCGGCACCGGCGGAGAAGATCAGGTCGGGGTTCGAGCCGGCATTCAGCCTCGCCACCTCGACCGACACATCCGACCGCCGCTGGCCCGCGAAGGGATTGAGCGTGTCGATGACGGACGGCGTCGCTCCGGCCACCTGGTAGACTCTCGCCACGGCGCCGCCGTTCCCAGTGCCGACCGCGACGATTTCATCCTTGCCGTCGTGCCGCACGGGGTCGGCGGTCGTCCCGTCGAACGTCCCAAAATCACCGGCTGCCAGCGAGGTCACGGCGGTGCCCGGATCGAAAGCCTTGAAGGCCTTCAGGAACGTCAGCGGGCTGCCGGCCTGCGTCGGCGTCGAGCGATACAGCCGCACCTCGCCATCGCCTGACGACTGGGCGAAGCCCAGGTCCTTGAGTCCGTCTCCGTCGAAGTCGCCGGCGACAACGCTCATGCCGCGGGCCAGGGGACCGAACGGAGCCAGGGTGTCGTAGCCGCTCGCCTTCACGAGCGTCACGGTGCCGTCACCGGCGACATTCTGGCTGTAGACGGCAACCTTGCCGCTGCCGCCGTAGTTGGCGACAGTCACGAGCTCGTCCTTGCCGTCGCCCGTGAGATCGACGAGCACCGACCGCACACCCGACCGCACGCCGGCAAAGGGCGTGACCGGGCCGGCGACCGCCGTGCCCTTCGAGTCCTGACCCACGAGCTTCACGGTCGACGCCGTGGTCCAGCTGCCGTTGCTGCCGACGGCGAGCGATCGCGGCACGAAGCTGTCGACATCGGTCTTGGTGATCTCGGGATCCGACCCGAGCTTCACGGATGCCGTCGAAGACAAGGAGCCGGTCGTCCCGGCGGCGATCGTGCCGACGATCCTGAACGTGGCTGTGGCTTTCGACGGCAGCGTGACGGTGGTGGCGAATGCGTCGCTGTTGCCTTGGCCCGCGATTTTCGCGTGCTCGCCCAGATTGCCGGCGCCGCCGAAGAGCCCCGTGCCGCCACCGGTGTAGACCGCAGTCCACGTCGTACCCGTGATGGCCGAGGCGAGTGAGGTCTTCACGAGAGCGTCAGTCGCGATGGCGTCGCCATTGTTGGTCACCTTCAGCGTGTAGACGACGTGCATGCCCGGCGAGTAGAAGGTCCGCTCGATGCCGGCGGTGAGGTTGTCGTCGAACGACATTGACAGATCGGCCGCCATCAGGGCCCGCTGTTCGAGGGCCTCCTGCCCGCCGAGACCGTAGCCGAGCGTCTCCCAGCCGAGCCGGTCGGACCGTTTCAGCGAGGTCCGTCGTCGAACGAGCCGGCGGCCACCGCGAGGCGAACGCTTCGGGAACAGAGCGGGGAAACCCATGATCAACCCTCCGGAAATGCCGCACGCAGACGCAGCATCTCTACGGTCGAGACTACGCCCCGGTTCGCTGCACGTCACTTTTTCGGCAGCAAAACCAGCACAAGGGGTTTCGGCAGCGGCGGCAGGCCCGCCGCAGCCCGGCCGCACCAGCCAGCCTAGCCGGCACGACCGGCCGCCGGAGCGGCCGTCGGAGCGGCCGAAACCGCCATTTCGGCAGTCTTCAGGCTGTTCATGAGGGGCCAGAGGGCGTCGATGTCGGGCTTGAAGATGTCGCCGATGAGGACGTCGGTGATCAGACCCTTGCGATCCGGGTGCTGCCGGACGAACTGCCCGAAATTCAGGCCGTCGTAGAACTGGCAGACGAGGTTCCGCATCCGGTCCATGCCCGCCAGGTAGTCAGGCCCCCAGACTCCCAGCCGGGCGGCCGACGTATCCCCGGCGGCCAGGCCCCCAGCAATGGCGTCGGCGGCCCGGGAACCGCTCACCAGGGCCAGCAGGATTCCCGACGAATAGAGCGGGTCGAGAAAGCCGAGCGCGTCGCCCACGAGCACCCAGCCGTCGCCGGACACCTGCCGTGAACGGTAGGAGTATTCCTTGGCGACCCGGAACGGCCCCACCCGCTCGGCCGCCGCGATCCTGGGCTGCACGCCCGGACACCGCGCGACCTCCTCGAAGTAGATCCGCTCGAGATCCTTCGTATCGCGATTTTTGAAGAGGTGGTCGGCCGGCGCCACGACACCCACGCTGACGAGATCGTCGTGGAGCGGGATGTACCAGAACCAGCCGATCTTGCCGGCGGTCTGCATGACGAGCGTGGCACCCTCGTCACGGCCAGCGTCCCGCTGCCCGCCCTTCCAGTAGGTCCAGATGGCCGCCTTTTTGAGCACCGGATCCCACTCCCGCAGGCCGAGCCGATCCTGGATCACGCAGCTCTGGCCGGCCGCGTCGACGACGACCTGTGCGCGGATCGTCCGCTCGACCCCCGCCTCGTCGACCGCACGAACGCCTACGGCGCGGCCGCCCTCGAAGATCACGTCGAGCACGCGGACGCCCTCCTCCACGTCGACACCGTGCTCGCGGGCGTTGTCGAGCATCATCTGATCGAACTCGTCGCGACGGACCTGCCAGGTCTGCGAGCTCTCGTGCGGCTTGTAGTCGGCGAAGTAGAAAGGCTCCGAGAGCCTGCCCTGCTCCGAGACGAACTGCACGCTGTGCTTCTCGACGAAGCGGCTGCCCCGGAGCTTCTCGAGCATCCCGAGCTGATCAAGCACCCAGAACGTTTCCGGGATCAGCGACTCGCCGATGTGGTAGCGGGGGAACCGCTCCCGCTCGAGAAGCCGCACGCGGTGGCCCCGCTTCGCCACCAGCGTGGCGACGGTGGCCCCGGCCGGACCACCGCCAATGACGACGACATCCGTCGCTGCGGAATCCCCAACGAACATGTCGGCCCGGGCGGCTTCGATCACGGCATCGCCTCCTCGTCAGTCTCCTGCCCATTTATAGCATCGGCAGAAACCCCGGACAGGGACGAACCGGACCGCGTCCGGGCCTACTTCTGCCGCTGGAAGACCAGCGGCTTGGCCTCCTTCGGGGCCCCTGCCAGGGAGAATTCGAAGGCATCGGGCCCCTTCGACCGCACCTGCCCCACCATCGACCCCTGCTTCTCGGAGTTGAGGGCGATGGCATCGCGGGCCGTGGCCACGTCGCCGGAGAGCTCGATGGCCGGCCGGCCCGCGGGCGTCGCCTTCCAGGTGAACTTCGAGTCCTCGGTGATCGTCAGCTCGACCGTGTCGGTGCCGCTGACGGCCTTCCACTTCCCGACGAGATCGGTCTCCGGACCGGCGGGCGGCGTCGCTGCCCCGTCGGCAGCCGGCGCCGCAGCGGCGGGTTCGGCTTCCGCCTTGGGCTCCTCGGGGGGCGGCGTGATCGCGTCGAGCAGCCGCTTCGCCACCATGTCGCCCGGCTGCTTCGCCACCACGACCTTGAGCGCCTCGGATGCCATGTCGGCATGGCCACCGACGAGGTAGTGGTACGCGAGCACGAAGTGGCCCGCGGCACTGTCGGGGTTGGAACGGCAGTAGTCCTCGAGCTTCCGCAGGTGGCCGGTGTAGGCGTCGACCGAGCCGTAGACGTTGCTGATGGTCGTCCAGTCCATGCCCGGCGCGCCGACGAGCACCGCGTTGAGCGTAGCCGCCGCCTCCGGGTAGCGGCCGAGCGCGAAGAGCGTGAGCGCCCGCACCTCGTGGACGATCGAGTCCTTCGGCGAGAGCTTCACAGCGCGGTCGAAGCCGGCCAGGGCGCCCTGGTAATCCCCCGCCTTGAACTTGGCCAGGCCGTCGTCCACGGCCGCGTTGGCCTCCGTCGTGGCCAGGCTCGGCGCGGCGTTGCCGCCGGCGCCCCCAGCGCCGCCCTGGGGATTGGCCGAATTCGACAGGTCGCCGTCGTTGGTGATGGAGTTGTTGACCACCACGGGCTGCGAGTAGTCGTAGGGCGACGACGCCACCACCGTCGTGGGGATCGACGAATAGTAGGGATTCACGTACGCGCCCGTGCCGTAGCCGAGCAGCCCATAACCGAGCCCCCAGCCGCCGAGCGTCGAGGCGGCGCCGTAGGTGGCGGCACCGAGCGCGAAGGGCGCCCACCAGCCACCGCCCCAGCCACCGCCCCAGTTGTTGTTCCAGCAGCCGCTGTACCAGCCGCCGTAGTGCGGGTTGACGTAGCCGGCGTTCCAGTTGTTCCAGCCGCCGTAGCCATAGTCACCGTAGCCACCGCCGTAGCCACCGCCGTAGCCACCGGGATAGCCCCAGCCGCCGCCGTTGACGTTGATGTTGTTGAAGTTGTTGTTGCCGCTGTTGATGTTGTTGCCGATGTTGTTGTTGCCGAGGCCGTTTCCGAAGCCGGGGCGATTGCCGCCGATGCCGGGACGCTCGCCGGGCCGGTTGTGCCAGTTGCCGCCGCCCGGACGGTCGAAGCCACCAGGCCGGTTGCCACCGATCCCGGGGCGATCACCGCCACCAGGCCGGTTGCCGCCGAAGCCCGGCCGATCACCCCCGATGCCGGGGCGATTGCCGCCAGGACCACCACCGCCAATCTGACCGGGCAGCGTGGTGGGCCGGTTGCCACCAATCCCCGGTCGATCGCCGCCGCCGAGTCCGCCGCCACCGCCGAGCCCACCGCCACCCGGCCGATTGCCACCAGGACCGCCACCTCCCACCTGACCAGGCAGCGTCACCGGCCGATTGCCGCCACCAGCGCCGGGACCGCCGCCGCCCACCTGACCAGGCAGCGTGACAGGGCGATTGCCGCCCGCGCCACCACCAGGTCCACCACCACCAGGTCCACCACCACCAGGTCCACCACCACCAGGTCCACCACCACCAGGACCGCCACCTCCCACTCCGCCAGGTCCGCCGCTACCCGGTCCGCCTCCACCACCAGGCCGGTTCGCCCCGGCCAGACCGCCAGGCTGCGGGAAAGGCTTGGTGGCTGAGCCGAGGCTGGGCCGATCCATCGGCCGCGTCGACAGGCCGGGACGGCCCGGAAGCGTCGAGGCTCCACCGCCGCCAAGCTGACCGCCGCCCATCTGCCCGGCTCCGCCCAGCGAGCCGGGCCGCAGAGCGGGAGTGGGCGGATTCGAAAAGCCGCCGCCCGGGCGGCTGGCCGCGCCGGAGCCGAGGCCCCCTGGCAGGCCGTTCGGGCGATTCAGGCCGCTCAGTCCGCCAGGCTGCAGGCCGGGCCGACCCGCGGTGCCCATGCTGCCGGGCAGGCCACCCGGACGACCGAGGCTGTTCGAGCCCGGACGCGAGCCCATGCCCGGCATGCCGCCGGACTGGAGCGACCCCAGGCCGGGCCGCAGGCTCGACATCCCCGGCCGCATCTGCGTCGACGGAAAGGGACGCACGCCCGCGGTCGGCAGCGAAGGCCGAGACATGTTCGGCGCACCGCCGAGATTCGGCCGCTGGAAGTTCGGACTCGGCCGCTGCATCTGCGGCATCTGCATGTTCGGCCGCTGCATCGGCATCGAGGGCCGCGCCATTTGCTGAGGCATCTGCGGCCGCTGCATCGGCATCTGCGGCCGGGCCATCTGCTGCGGCCGCTGCTGCGGCATCTGCGGCCGAGACATCTGCGGCGCAGCCGGTCGGGCCATGGGGGCGGCGGGCCGCGCCATCGGCGCCGCGGGCCTGGCCATCGGAGCCGCCGGGCGTCCGCCACCTCCACGGCCACCAGCACCCCCACGACCACGCTGCGCTCCGAAGGCCACCAGCGGCATCGCAGCCACGACTACGCAGACACAAGCAAGCATCCGACGCATGCGAGACGACATGTCAGGAAAACCTTTGAGGGAGACACGGGTCGACCACCGACAGACGACGCAAGAACCGATACCGACGCGAGCCGTTCGCCGCGTCACTTCGCGGCCGGCTGGCCTGCCGGAGCTGCCGCCTTCGCGCCTGGCTGGGGCGGCTTCCGAGCGATGACGAGCTCGAAGTCGGGCTCCTCGCTCCCCGCGACGATGCGATCGGTGCTCCGCACGACGAAGTGGTCGGCATCCTTGATGGCCAGGAGCACCGTGGCCGAGGCGGTCGTGCCATCCGGCATGGTGGCCTCGGTCTTCGCCACCCAGCCGTTCTCGACGGGAGTCCATTCGCCGTGGCTAAAGCCGCCGTCGGAGTCGAACGTCCACGAACGGATGGTGCCCTCGACGGGATCCCAGCCGATCCGCTGCGTGCTCGCCGACACGGGCTCGCCGCCGACCGACATCGTGTAGTCGCCAAGGATGTAGTTGCCGTCGTCGCTCCACCGCCAGGTGACCGAGGTCGTGCCCTCCGGGCTCTCGTCCACCCAGTCGCCCACCAGCATCGAGAGCGGCATCAGCATCTCCTGCGCGGTCGGCGCGGGGTCGTCCGCGAACTCACGATAGGAGGCGATCGGCCACTTGTCGCCGACCTTGTCGCGCACCGCGACATACCGCAACTGAGCGGCAACCGCCCCCTCCTCGGCCGTGATCTGCCGCACACCCTCTTCCACGGCCAGGCTGTCGCCGATGGTGCGCACCGACGTCACCTCCATGCCGAGCGAGGCCTGGGGAAACTTCGTGAAGAATTGCTTGAACAGCCCCTCGATCTCGGCACGGCCCGTGTAGACGTTGCCGTTTTCGTCGACGAGTTCACCCTTCTCCATGAAGAGCCCGGCGAGCGCCTGGGAATCGTTGGCGTTGAACGCCTTGAGCGTGGCCTCGACCTCGCGGCGGATCACCGCCTCGAATTCGGGCGACGCGGCAGCGGTCGCCACCTGACCGCCGGCAGCCTGGTCCTGCGCCGCCCCGATCCCCGCCGGCAGGGCGGCGGCCACGATGCATACGAGGGCCCACACGCCACCGGCCCGGGAAACGCCTATTCCTCGCCACCACACCGTCGCCACGTTCTGCACCGCCATGTTCGGGAACTCCTCGTGATCCGCCTGTTGATTCGCCACCCTGCCGTAGCCGGTTTCGCGGCGTCCAGCGACCGCGAGCCGTGCCGACCGCAGCCCCAAGGGCCGCCGGCAACCCCGCTCCCATCAGTGAAGCGTGTTTTCCCGGAAACGCAAGCGCCCGTATCGGCGGCTGGAATCCTCTGGATTCACCCGCCGGCGTTCCAACCGGCGGCGAGGCTTGTCGCTCGCGCGCCGCCGCGGCTAAATTTCGGCAACGTGGGACCGCGGCGGGCCCCGTCGGCGTCGGTCGCACGGCGGGCCGCCGTGCACTCTCCGACTCAAGGCTCGATCACCGCGTGCGCGGGGTTCGATCACCGCGACCGCGGGCCCGATCCGAAAATCCCAGGTTCCACCTCTCTCACCCAAGGAGCCCACCATGGCGCTGCCGACCAAGCAAGCCTTCTCCCTGTTCGAGGAATTCAAGAATTTCGCCTTCAAGGGCAACGTGATCGACCTGGCGGTCGGCGTGATCATCGGCGGCGCGTTCGGCAAGATCGTCTCGAGCATGGTCGACAACGTGATCATGCCGGTGGTCGGCGTGATCCTGCCCGGCAACAACGGCTACGAGAAGTGGGCGATCACGATCGGCGAAAAGACGATCCCGTACGGCAAGTTCCTCGGCGACATCGTCAGCTTCCTGATTCTCGCCCTGGCCCTGTTCATCTTCATCGTGAAGTTCCTGGGCTGGGTCATGAAGTCGAAGGCCGACGAGGCCGTCGCGCCGCCGCAGCCCACCAAGGATCAGGAACTCCTCACCGAGATCCGCGACCTGCTCAAGCAGCGGTCGCCCTGATCGGGGGAACTGATCGCGGCAACGGGCCGCCAAAACGGGACGCCACCATGCTGCCGCCCCGGAGCGTCCGCAGACCCGATCGCCGGGCTCGCCGCCATGAGCGGTGCGCGCCTGCCGGCGGTCACCCGCCAATGACTGCCGGCCCGAGGATCGTGCGCCGCGCCACGCTCCACCAGCCCGGGCGATCCAGCCGCAGGTAGGGCGAATCCGCCGGGAGCGTGCGCACCAGATGCTCGTGCGCCTTCGCGAGGTTGTGGTACGGCAGCGACGGGAAGAGGTGGTGGAGGGCGTGGTAGCGGATCGAGAAGGGGAAGAAGAGCAGCGTCAGCGGATCGTTGCGGGTGAAGTTGCAGGAGTCGAGGATGTGCGTCGCCATGTCGACGCGGCTGCCGTCGCCCTCAAAGTGGTGGTCGGCCAGTTGCCGCAGCTGGTTGAGCACCACCGTCGCCACCGCCAACGCGTAGAGCATCGGAATCCGCGTCCAGTGGTTGAAGCCCGCGAACACGAGCAGCGGGATCAGGGCCGCCCGCAGGAAGCAGGGGATCTCCACGGCGAGGATCGACCGGCGATCGGCCGGCGTGAGCGGCCGCTCGTAGTGCCGGTTGAAGGTCAGCGACGACGCATGACGAAGCGTCCACTCGCGGAGCGACGGATGCAGGAACGTCAGCGGTGCGAGCAGGAACCTCAGGAACACGAGCACCGGGAAGGCGAGCACGTGGACGCAGTAGGCCAGGATGCTCGACGGGCTGCCCGGCGTCATGACGTTGGCGACGTATTCCGGATCCTCGGGCGTGCCGTAGAACCGCCGGCTGTGGTGGTCGCGATGATGACGCGTGAAGAACGGGCTCGGCGTGAGCATCATCACGCCGGCAAGCAGGTTCCACGCCGCCTTGAAGGCCGGCATCTCCCGTTGCCGCAGGTGGCAGACCTCGTGGATCAGCGATCCCAGCCGGTAGAGCCAGAACGCGGCCACGGGAAACGCCAGCAGCTGGGGCCAGGTGCCGAACGGCAGCGAGAGGTAGGCGTACGTGGCGGCATAGGCCGCGACCAGGCTCACCAGGAAATCGGTCCAGTAACGGACGGGCGACGCCCGGAAGAAGTCTTCGTCCGCATCCCGGATCGACCGGCGGGCATCGCCGATCCAGCCCTCGGCCTCTCCCGCCGCGGCTCCGTCGTCGAGATCGTCGAGCACCGCACCGCCTGCGTCCGCCGCGTTTCGCATCCGTGCCGCCTCCTCCGTGAAGTGCCGAAGGAAGCCAGTTCACCAGATCGCACCGGGCGATGCCATCCCGAATGGTAGGAGGTGCCAAAACCGGCCCGGGGCGCAAAAAGCGAGGAGGCTGGACGCCCGGCGCCCAGCCTCCTCTTTGAACATCAAGACCTACCGATCGCTGCGATTACTTGCAGCGACGGCAGCCCTTCCGGCAGCCCTTCTTGCCGCAGCCGCCAGCAGCACCGGCATCACCGCAGCTGCCACACGCACCGGCAGCACCGGCGTCACCACAGCCACCGGCAGCACCGGCGTCGCCACAGCCACCGGCCGAGCCGGCGTCACCACAGCCACCGGCAGCGCCGCCGCAGGCGTTCTCAACGGCCACCTCGACGGCGACCGTCACGCACTTCTGCACGGGCACTTCCTTCGTGACCTGGTGCGGGACGCGGACCGAGTAGCTCTCGGTCTTCGTCTCGGGCACGCTGTCGTACACCGTGACCGAGTAGGTCTCGGTCTTCTGCTGCGGAACCATGACCGTGTAGGAAACTTCCTTGGTCATGGTCTCGGGCACGCACTTGGTCACCGTGTACTCCCGAGTCTTCGTCTCGGTGCGGTACTTGGTGACGTTGACCGAGCGGCTCTTCTGCTCGGGCACCATCTTCGTGACCGTGTAGGTGCGGGTCCGCTCTTCCGGCACGTTGGTCGTGACGGTGTAGTTGCGGGTCCGCTCCTCCGAACGGTACTTCGTGACGCTGACCGAACGGGTCCGCGTCTCGGGCACCATCGTCGTCACGGTGTAGTTACGAGTCCGCTCCTCGGAGCGGTACTTCGTCACGTCGACCATGCGGGTCTGGGTCTCGGGAACGCACTTGGTGACCGTGTAGGTCCGGGTCCGCTCCTCGGGACGGTACTTGGTGACGCTGACCGAGCGGGTCTTCGTCTCCGGGACATACTTCGTCACCGTGTAGGTGCGGGTCCGCTCCTCGGGGCGGCACTTCGACACCGTGTAGGTGCGGGTGCGCTCCTCGGAACGGCTCTTGTTCACGGTCACCATCCGGCTCCGCTGCTCCTGACGGCACTTCGAGACCGTGTAGGAGTAGGGGACCTCTTCCGTCGTGCACTGGTAGGTCGTGCAGGGCACTTCCTTCGTCTCGCACGTCGGAACCCAGACGCGCTTGCAGCAGACCTTCTCAGCGCACGGGCAGCCGTTGGCGTCAACGCCACCGCCGACCGTGTACTGCTGGGTCTGCCACGAGCCACCGGCGACCTGCACCGTCTTCATGGTCGTCACCGGGACGCGCTTCTGCACGGTCCGGCTGCCGGCCATTTCCTCGGTGTAGGGAACGTTCACCGTGTAGGTCTGCTCGACCTGCTCGGTGTACGGAACCTGGACCGTGTAGGTCGAAACCTTCTCCTCGGTGTAGGGGACCATGACCGTGTAGGTCGCGGTCTTCTCTTCCTGGACCGGCACGCTCACCGTGTAGGTCTGCTCGACCTGCTCGGTGTACGGAACCTGGACCGTGTAGGTGGAGGTCTTCTCCTCCGACACGTTCTTCATCACCGTGTAGTTCTGCGCGACCTGCTCGGTGTACGGAACCTGAACCGTGTAGGTGCTGGTCCGCTCCTCCGACTTCGGCACGCTCACCGTGTAGGTCTGCTCGACCTGCTCGGTGTACGGAACCTGGACCGAGTAGGTCGAGGTCCGCTCCTCGGACTTCGGAACCATGACGGTGTAGGTGGAGGTCTTCTCCTCCGACACCGGCACCATCACCGTGTAGGTCTGCTCGACCGACTCGGTGTAGGGGACCTGGACCGTGTACTCGGCCGTCTTGGTCTCCGTGACGTTCTTGTTGACCGTGTAGTTCACGGTCTTCGAGCGCGTCTCGGGAACCTGCACGGTGACCGTACGGGTCCGCTCCTCGGTCCGCGGAACCTGCTTGTTGACCGTGAAGGTCCGCTCGCGGGTTTCCGTGGTGTACTCGGTCGACGTGACCGTCTTCATCTCGGTCACGTACTGACGCTGATACACCGTCTTGGTGCTCGGGCCGCAGCCACCGGCCACGACCGCACCACCTTCAACACCGGCAACCGCGCCGCCGCAGCCGCCTTCACAACCGCCACCACAGCTGCCGCAGTCGGCCGCGAACGTGCTCGTGCACATCGCGACGACGGCGATCGCCGGGAGGAGGGCAAACAGAACTTTGCGAATCACGCAAACCTCCAGGAAGAAACAAGGGTAGGAACAGGGAAGACTCGAGCAGGTTGTTCTCGAACGCGCCCGGGTTCCGGTCGGTCGAAGAGACCTTTCTCTTTCCACGACCGAAACGCTTCGGCCGCCTGATAAGTTGGATAGATTACGTCGACTAAATGGGCTTTCAAGTGCTCGGTGCGTGGAATTCCGATTTTCGCACGTGTCGTTCACTCGAGCCCCGATTTCCGCCATGGAAGTGGCGAAAAACGCCCCCCGACAGCGATCGGCCAACACGTCACTCCGCGGGGGACAATCCGTCGTAATTCCCGCACTTCCGGCCGAAAAACGGGTCGGTTCAGGCCGCCGTGGCACGGTCGACCACGACCGGTGCGGCATCCGTTTCCTGGAGCTTTCCGGCGGAAAACGTTGGTAAACGTTGTTTTCAGATGCCGGTCTGGTGCTGATCGACGGGCCACCGCCGGCAGTGATTCCGTGCCATCCCACACGGGATGCAGCAGGGAAAATAAGGGAAATCCGCAAAACCGTCCCCGGCGGACCATCCATCCGACGCCATCCGACGAGGGCTCGGGATGAGCCCGCGGAGGGCTCTGGCCCGATGGCGTGCCGCCGCCAACCCGCGTCAGCGGACCGTCGCTTCCTCACGCTGCTCCGGCGACGTCTCCCGGGTCACACCCGTGAGCAGTGCCTCCAGCCGGGGCCGGATGATGGCCGCCCGCCGCGCGTTGCCGATCGTGCTGGGATGCAACTGGTCGTCGATGAAGGCCTCCACCGCCGGCGTGCCGTCGGCCGTGAGGAATGCCGGGGCGATGTCGATGTACGTCATGCCCGACTCGGCCCCCTGTGCCGCGATGAAGTCGCGGATGAGGCCGTTGGCCTGCTGCTGCTGCTCCCACTGGCTCCACCGCTTCGTGCTCGGGCCGATCGACGCGAACGCGATCCGCACGTCGGGCAGTTCCCGCCGCAGGGTGTTGACGACCGCCACGAACGCATCGCGCACCTGCTCGGGCGACGCCCCGGCGGCGATGTCGTTCCCGCCCGCCGACACGACCACGGCCGCGGGCCGTGACACCACGGCGAGCCTCGAGACCTGCGGGGCCAGTTCCGACAGCCGCGCACCGCCGACACCCCGCCGCAGCGGATTGAGACCCGTGAAGTCATCGTCGAGCGTGGTCCAGAGCCGCACGTTCGAGGAACCGAGAAACACGACGCCGCCCGGCGCCGGTGGATTCTCGCGATCGGCCCGTTCGATCGCGGCGATCTCTTCCTCCCACCGCCCCGCGGAGGGCACCGGCACGGCAGCCGGCGTCACGGCGATCTGGCTGGAGGTCGCCGATGTCACAGCGACCGGGCCGGACGTGGCCGGCGGCGTGGGATTGGGCGACGAGACCTGTTTCTTCTCAAGCGGCTTGGCGAAGACCCTGTTCCAGTCCTTCGCCATCCGCACGACGTTCCAGCCATACTTCTCTGCCGCTTCGAGCGAATCGTTGGAGGCCTCGCCGTAGGCCATCTCGCGAGTGGCGTCGTCGTGCAGCACGAGCAGCTGCAGCGAGGGCCGGCTGCCCGACTGCGACCACCGCAGCATCTCGATGTCGCCCGTCGTACCCACGTTGCCCGCCGCGACGATGGGCCGCCGCCCGATCTGCTCGCCGATGCTGACCGGCTTCCGCTCCTCGTCGTTGAGCACCTCGAGCTGCGGCAGCACCACGAGACCCAGCCGCCGGTTGGGCGAGGCGTCGTCACCACCCTCCGGCGCCGCGGCGACCTCCCGCATTTCAGTGGCCGGCCGCGACGCGATCACCCGCTCAGGGCCGATCCCGTACCAGGCTTCCGCGGCCGGACGCATGAAGTGCACGCCACTCCCCGAGCAGATCCAGATGGCGAAGTCGTGGCTCCGCAGCAGGGCCATCAGCTCCTTCATCGGCTGGTAGGTGACGTCTGCATACGGCACGTCGAAGACCGGGTGCTTCGCCGCCGCGAGAAACTGTCGCGTCTCCGCCTCGAGCTGCTCCTCCGGCACGCCGGAGAGCGTCGTGAAGATGAGGTCCGTGAGATACTTCTTGCCGAGGCGGCGGACGAATTCGATGTCGCCCGTGAGAAGCGACGCATAGGGCTCCTCATGGGCGATCTCCGGCTGCCGCTCCGCCAGTGCCCGCAGCCGGTCGACGAAGAACATGCCGTGCACGATCGGCTTCTCGCAGACGAGCGTGCCGTCGTGATCGAACACCGCGACCCGCTCGGGCACGGGCACGAACGTGTCGGAACCCTTCCGCGTGACCTTCTCCACGAAGTCGAGGATCGCCTGCTTCGTCGGGCCCTCGTTCCAGCTCGGCAGCGGATCGACCTTGACGGCCGGAGCCGCGACCGGCCGGGCCGCCGTGGTCGGCGTGGCCGGCCCGACGCCCTCCTGCGGCCGTGTGGCTGCCGTCGGCTTCGTCGGTCGCGTCGCGGGCGCCGGCGCGACGCCGAACCAGATCACGGCGGCCGTGAGCGCGGCCAGCGCCGCCACCGGCCAGGTGATCGCGGGCCCCGCCTCGGTCTCGATGGCGTCACGTTCCTCCCGGCCTGCAGCGCCGCGGGCTGAGGCCGCCCGCGGGTCGCGCGGATCGCGATGCGACTGGTGGGCTGCATGGTCGTGGGCGTCGTGCTCGTCGTGCGTCGACATGGCTGCTCCTCGGCTGGGCTGCACCGCAGATCGCGGAAGGGCCCACCATCCTCTGCTCCGCGAAGTGCCGCCGCAAGCAGTCGTTTCGGCTGTGGTTCCACAGCCCGCCGGGACCAGATATATATGGTCCCGGATACATGTGGTCTCGGGGTGGGCACGCAGCCTTGTCAGCCCGTGCACCAGCCTCCCGCAACCAGCCTCCCGCAGGAGTTTCCCCCATGCGTTCCGCCCGCTTCCTCGCCGCCTCCCGCCGCGCTGCAGCCTTCATGCTCGCCTTCGCCGTGGCGTGCGGCTTCGTTCTCCCCGCGAGCGGCGATGTCTCGCTCAACAACATGTTCGGCGACCACATGGTGCTGCAGCAGGGCATCCGCACCAAGGTCTGGGGCAAGGCCGATCCGGGCGAGGCGGTGACGGTGAGCCTCGGCGGCCAGTCGAAGTCGGCCACCGCCGCAGCGGACGGCTCGTGGCACGTCTTCCTCGATCCCGTGCAGGAGTACGGCGGCCCGCACACGCTCACCGTGAAGGGGAAGAACACCGTCACGTTCACCGACGTCCTCATCGGCGAAGTCTGGGTGTGCTCCGGCCAGTCGAACATGCAGTGGGGCGTGAACCAGTCGAACGACGCCGACCTCGAGAAGGCGGCGGCCAAGTTCCCCAACATCCGGCTCATCTCCGTGCCGCAGGTGGGCACGCAGGAGCCGCAGTGGAACTTCAACGGCACGTGGGCCGTGTGCTCGCCGGAGACCGTCGGCAGCTTTTCGGCCGTCGGCTACTTCTTCGGCCGGCAGCTGCACGAGACGCTCGGCGTGCCGGTGGGGCTGATCAACAACGCCTGGGGCGGCAGCGCCGCCGAGGCCTGGGTGCGGCGCGACAAGCTCGCCGCGCATCCCACGCTCATGAAGCTCCACGACAAATGGCAGCAGGAGGAGGCCAACTACGAGACCGCCAAGGCGGCCTTCGAGAAGCGGCTGGCGGAATGGAAGGCGCTCGCCGACGCGGCGAAGGCCGATGGCAAGCCCGAGCCGGCCGGCAAGCCCGATCCCCGGCAGCATCCCGATGGAAGGATGAAGGGCAACGCGCGGCCGGGCAACATCCACTCGGGCGTGCTCACGCCCTCGATCGGCTACGGCATCCGCGGCGCGATCTGGTACCAGGGGGAGAGCAACGCGAGCCGCGCCTACCAGTACCGCGAGCTCTTCCCGTTCATGATCACGTCGTGGCGGGAGGAGTGGGGCCTGGGCGACTTCCCGTTCTACTGGGTGCAACTGGCCGACTTCAAAGACGAGAAGCCAGAGCCGTCCGAGAGCGACTGGGCGGAGCTGCGCGAGGCCCAGACGATGACGATGAAACTGCCGGCCACCGGCGAGGCCGTGATCATCGACATCGGCGAGGGGAAGGACATCCATCCCAAGAACAAGCAGGACGTGGCCAAGCGGCTGGCCCGCTGGGCGCTCGCCGAGACCTACAAGGTGCCCGGCATCACCGCCAGGAGCCCGCGCTACAAGGGGATGGAGAAGCAGGGGTCGAAGATCGTGCTGGCGTTCGACCACGTCGCCGGGGGCTGGCGGCCCTTCGACGTGGCCGCGCCCCGCGGCTTCACAATCGCCGGCGCCGACAAGAAGTTCGTCCCCGCCAAGGCGACGATCCTGCCCGACGGCCGCATCGAGGTGTCGAGCGACGCTGTCGCCGATCCGGTTGCGGTCCGCTACGCCTGGGCCGACAACCCGGTCTGCAATATGTTCTCGTCGGCCGGCCTGCCCTTGACGCCGTTTCGCACCGATGACTTTGCCGGCGTGACAGCACTGGCTTTCTAGCTTTCCCGTGGACAAAGCCATCCATGGCCTTTGTCCACTCGGTCGACGTGGGAAAACCCAAGGTTTTCCCGCGTCGACGGGCATCGCATCCAGCGATGCACCGTGACACCAGTCTCCTCTCCGCTTCCCGTGGACAAAGCCATCCATGGCCTTTGTCCACTCGGTCGACGTGGGAAAAGCCAAGGGTTTCCCACGTCGACAGGCATCGCATCCAGCGATGCACCGCAGCCCGCCCCACCGAAAAACCTGAGCCTGGCTCCGGACTCGCTCGACTGTGCGCCCCTCCGCGGACCGGCTAGGCTAATTCCGGATGCGGACGCCATGACGATGTCCGCAGCTGAAAGCGACCGCGGCCGCCGGGTCGCACAAGGTCATGCGCACGCACGCGCTTGCCTGTCGAGCACACGTCAAGGAGGATCCGTCGTGGCACGCACGTCCCGCTGTTCGTTGATGCTCTTTCCGGCGCTCCTCACGGCGATGCTCGCCGGGTGCTCGACGCGGCCCGTCGAGACCGGCATGTCGGCCCGTGCCGTCGGCGTGCCCGTC
>JBILVO010000207.1:0-5194 GCA_044370415.1 Pirellulales bacterium | reverse complement strand
CCAGGACCGTTCCCTTGGCCGTCACCACGATCCCGGGAATGTGATAGAGGCTGAACGCGGGATCGTCGCCGACGGCGAAGAGATCCTGGCTCTCGAAGAATGGCTCGGCGGCCCGCCCCGATGCCGCATGCAGGATGCAGACTGCCAGGAGGAGCAGGAGGAGCCGAACGAGCCGTGTCATGGCGACGCGAGATGCGGAGCCGCCGGCACGGCCACTGTTCAGAAGCATCATTCCGTGAATCCTCTCTTGCGCATCAGTGCGGCGGGATCGACGTCGCGGCCGCGAAACCGCCTCCAGCCCTCCGCGGGATCGATCGTGTTGCCCACCGAAAAGACGGAGTCCTTCAGCCGCCCCGCCACCTCCCCGTCCCAGGGCCCGCCGGCCTCCGTGAACGCCTCCCAGGCGTCGGCCGTGAGCGTGTCGGCCCACAGGTAGCTGTAGTAGGCGGCAGAGTAGCCGTCGCCGGAGAAGATGTGGCTGAAGTGCGGCGTGCGGTGCCGCATCACGATCTCCGCCGGCATGCCCAGTGCCGCGAGCGCGTCGCGTTCGAAGGTGGCCGGATCGGCAGGCGGCGGACCGAGATGGAGCCGCATGTCGACCAGGGCGCTGGCGAGGAACTCCACCGTCTTGAAGCCGCGGTTGAACGTGGACGCCCGCTCGATCTTCCTTACGAGCTCCGCCGGGATCCGCTGACCCGTCTCCGCATGGATCGCGTACCGACCGAGGATCTCCGGCGTCTCGAGCCAGTGCTCGAGCAGCTGCGAGGGAAACTCCACGTAGTCGCGGGGCACGTTCGTGCCCGAGAGCGTCGGGTAGGTGACGTTCGAGCAGAGGCCATGCAGAGCGTGGCCGAATTCGTGGAAGAGCGTGGTCGCGTCCTCCCACGAGATCGTCGCGGGCTCTCCCGGAGCCGGCTTCACGAAGTTGCAGTTGTTCGACACGATCGCCGCGGCGGCGCCGTCGAGGCGTTCCTGCGATCGATACGCGCTCATCCACGCGCCCGACCGCTTGCCCCGGCGGGCGAACGGGTCGAAGTACCACAGCCCGACGTGCCGCCCCTGGCCGTCCCTCACCTCCCAGACGCGGACGTCGGGGTGGTAGACCGGCACGCTGCCCTCCGGCACCGACGCGAAATGCAGGTCGAAGAGCCGGGCGGCCACGAAAAACATCCCCTCGCGGAGCTTCTCGACCTGCAGGTACGGCGTCACCTCCGCCTCGTCGAGGTCGTACCGCTCCTTGCGGACCTTCTCCGCGTAGTAGCGGTAGTCCCAGGGCTCGATCGTGATGCCGGCCTGCTCGGAGTCGGCGACGGCCTGCATGTCGGCAACCTCGCGGCGCACCGCCTTCACGGCCGGGCTCCACACGGCGTCCATGAGCGCCGTAGCCCGTTCGGGTGTTCGGGCCATCGAGTTCTCGAGCTGCCAGTGCGCGTGCGTGGGGAAGCCGAGCAGCCGCGCCCGCTCCGCCCGCAGGCGGATGATCTCGGCGATCGCCGCGTGGTTGTCGGTCGCGCCGCCGCCCGCGCCGCGGTCCACGAACATCCGCCACACCTTCTCCCGGAGGTCGCGGCGGTCGGCGTAGGCCAGGAACGGCTCGACGCTCGAGCGGGTGTTTTGGATCGCCCAGCATCCCGCGTGGCCGCGGGCCGCAGCCGCCTCCGCGGCAGCCACCCTCTGCTGCTCGGGCAGCCCGGCCATCCCGGCTGCGTCGTCGACGAGCACGAAGCCCTCGTTCTCGTCCCGCAGCACGTTCTGCGAGAAGGCCGTCGACAGCTCGGCGAGCCGCTGATTGATCCGCGCCACGGCCGCCTTTCCGGCCTCGTCGAGGGCGGCGCCGCCTCGGACGAACTCGCCGTGCACGTGCCAGGCGAGCCGCTGCTGCTCGGGCGTGAGCCCCGACGACTCCCGGGCGTCGTACACGGCCCTGATCCGGTCGAAGAGCCGCCGGTTCTGGAAGATCTTGTCGCCGAACGCGGCCAGCTTCGGCGCCATCTCACGCTCGACCGCCTGCACGGCGTCGTCCGACAGGCAGCCCCCGTAGATGCCGTAGACCGTCGCCACGCGGTCGAGCCCCAGTGAGGCCCGCTCCAGCGGCACGAGCGTGTTGGCGAATGTCGGCGGCGCCGGGTTCGCGGCGATCTCCTCGACCGCCGCGAGCTGGGTCGCCATCGCCTGCTCGAGCGCCGGCGCGAGATCGGCGACGCCGACCCTGTCGAACGGCGGCACGCCTCCGTAGGGGCCTGTCCAGGGGGACACGAGCGGGTTCGGAGGGGCGGCACTCGGCATGTCTGCTGCTCGGCCCATGACCACCAAAGCCAGCAGGCAGATCACGATGGGCCTGCGGATTCGGCGCACGGGGCTCGTCTCCAGGGGATGCGGGGATGGGTGGCGCGCGCTCCGTGCGCCCGGCAGGAATCGACCTTGTCCGGAACGGAAGCATACTCCTTCCAGCCCCGGGCCGAATCGTCCCACGGCAGATCCGTCAGCACGTGGTGCCGGCGGATGGGCTCGTCCTCGACGATTCCCATGCCACTGCGCATCCGCCACCGTGAGTGGCCCCGGTGACCATGGGCGTACTGGTATCTATCGCTTCGGGCCTGGTGCGATGGCAGCCACGAGTGCGGCGATCACTCGCACCAGTCGAACGCGTGAACCTGACCATATCCGGCCGGTACCAGCCTGTCTTCATGCCATCGCCACCTGTTGCCGCCAAGATTCGTGACGGGGATGCGGCGATCGCCGTGCCATTCCCAGCGCTGGCCGGTTTCGAGATCGTAGACCTGGGCGACTTCCGACACTCCCTGGAGGGTCCATGTGCCATCCGGAGTGAGCCTGACCGCCGCCCGCGCCCCCTGGACGACGAACAGTCGGGCGATGTTGGGCGCCCGTGCCTCGAGCGTTCGCGCCCGCTCCTCCGCCGTTGCCGTCAGATCGAACAGGAGCGTCGGCTGCACGGACCCCGGGCCCATCGCGTAGGCAAGCCTCTTGTCGGCCGTCGCCTTGCTCCACACCCAGCGGCTCTGCGACGGGCTGTAACGATAGTAGACGTGGTCGGGCTTGACCGCCTTGGCATCGAGCGGTTCGTACCTGTCGAGCAGCGGGTCGAACCGGTAGATCTTCGCGGGATCGAGGCGGGGCTTCTCGGGCTGCTTGGCCGTGTCGCGGCTGTCCGTCTTCTCCGATCGCTCCGCGGTGGTGGGATCGGCGGCCGCCGCCAGCGCCGCAAGCGTTGTCATCGTCGCGAGTGAGAGCAGGAGGATGCTCCAGCGCACCATCGGCTGGAGTCGCATGAACACAATGGCATTGGCGGGAAATGTCATGAAAAGGCTGAGCCCTGTGCAGGAGGTTCAGGCGTCGCCGGATGCATCGCCCGATCGTCGCGGCCAAGCGTAGTTCGCGCTCGGGCAGCCTGCCATTCCGGCGAAAACAGCCTCGGAATCGACGCCTGCGACCGCACGTCAACTCAACAGGCCGGGGATCGGGCGGCCGTCGCTGAGCGTGAAGGGGCGGCCCGACGCGTCGTGCCAGCGGGTGCCGGCCGCCAGCCCGACCGCCTGGTAGACCGTGGCCGCCAGGTCCTCGGGCCGCTGCGGGGCGCTCGCCGGCTCGCCTCCGAACCGGTCCGTGCTGCCCACGACGGTGCCGCCGCGCACGCCGCCGCCGGCGAAGAAGACGCTCTGCACCCTGCCCCAGTGGTCGCGGCCGGCCTCACTCGCTCCGGGCAGCGTGCTGATCTTCGGCGTGCGGCCGAACTCGCTGGCCATCACGACGAGCGTGCTGTCGAGCAGCCCGCGCTCGGCGAGGTCATCGAGCAAGGCAGACATCCCGCGATCCATCGGCGGCAGCAGGAACTGCCGCAGGCTCGTCCAGGCCGACTGGTGCGTGTCCCAGGTCTCGTTGTTGCCCAGGTTCACCTGCACGAGGCTCACGCCCTACTCGACCAGCCGCGCAGCGAGGAGCAGCGACCAGCCGAAGGCGTTCTCACCGTATCGCTGCCGCCGCGCCGGTTCCACCCGCGCAAGATCGAACGCGCTGGCCACCGTCGGATCGAGCAGGGCTGCGGTCGCCATGTCGCGGTAGCGGTCGAAGGCCCCGGCGTCGGCGCCCGCCTCGAGCAGGCGGCGCTGACCGTCGATCCGATCGCGGAGTGCGATCCGGTCGAGCAGGCGTCCGCCCATGAGCGACTGCGGGAGCGTGAGGTCGGGAGACCGGAACGCGATGCCGGCCCCGGACGAGGCCCCCTTCTCATGGTGGAAGTCGTGGATGGGCCGGAACGTCCGCCACCGCCGCTCCTCTTCGTTCGGCTGGCTCCGGGATGTCTCCCGGAACACTCGCGACTCTACCCGGGACACGCGCGGTGATCCACTCCGACCGTCAGCGTGACGTGCCCGCCCCGTCCTCGGTGCTTCCGCCCTCGTTCCAGTAGATCCGCACGTTCTTGGTGGCCCGCCCCACCGCCACGATGTCGACCCGCCCGTCGCCGTCGAGATCGGCCGCGGCGAGATCCTCCACGGCCACGCCCCCGGGATCGAGGAGCGTCCGTCGCCACGTCGTGCCTGCGGCATCCGCGGCGTCGTAGATCCGCACACCGCTCCGCCAGGTGTCGTCCTTGTGGTCGCGGATGCCGATGACGAGCTCCTCGGCGGGATCGTCGTCGAGGTTCGCGCACCAGACGGCGTGCCCCCACTTGAGATCCTCGTCGATCACGCGCCGCTGCCACAGCGTCGTCCCCCCCGCCGGACGCGTGTAGGTCACGACCTGGTCACCATGCCAGGGTTCGATGGTGGCGATGTAATCGGCGCCGTTCCCGAGCGTCCCGCGCTTGATCTCGCTGGCGCCCCGGTTGGGGGCCGTGGCCTGGTTCCCGGCGTTGATCAGCGTGCGGCGAAACCCGGCGGCCCCACGGGAGAGCAGATTCACGCCCTCGAAGCTGGTGAAGAGGATCTCAGTACGGCCGTCGCCGTCGATGTCGGTCGGGAAGAAGTTGTGCGTGACGAGCATCCCGTCGTCGAGCACGGCCGCGGGCCAGCGGTCACGGACGGGGTCGGGCGGGATCGAGAAGGCCAGGACCCGCACGCCCCGCTCCGCCCAGAGCGGCTTCGTCGTGCCCCGGCCCATCAGCGGCGCGACGACGAGCTCCGGCTTCGCGTCGCCGTCGGTGTCGATCCAGCGCATGCGGTGCGTGGTCGGCTCC
>JBILVO010000085.1:0-16766 GCA_044370415.1 Pirellulales bacterium | reverse complement strand
CTTCTTCATGGCGACCTCGTCGCCGTCCATCTCATCGTCGCCCTCCTTGGGCTCCGCCGGTGAAGCCGTGGGATCGGCCGCGTCAGCCACAGCATCGGCCGGCATCGCGGCATCGGCGGCTGTATCGGTCGCCGGCTCCTTCGCGGTCTCGAGGTCGTCGAGCGACGGACCGGCGGGCTGCCGCGGCCGGGCGGGCTTGGCCGCCTGCCGGAGCGACTGCGGCACGAGAAAGGCGACCTGCTCCGGAACCTGTCGGGCGAGCTTGAAGGGATCCTTCTGGAAGCCCCAGAGCAGGATCGCGTAGGTGACCGGAATCGCCAGCAGCCCTCCGAGCACCACGCCGATCAGCTGTCCCAAGGCCGACTTCTTCTTCCGCGGCGCCGCGGCGGTCGCGACGCCCACAGCGGCACCGGCTGCGATCGGGATCGCCGCGATCTCACCGTCGGTCTGATCCGCGGCCGGTGCAAACGGATCTTCCTGGCCCGCTTCCGCGAAGGGAGAGGCTTCCGCAAAAGGGGAGGCCTCGGCGAAAGGCGAGGCGTCGACCGCGGGGAAGCCGCCGGCGTTGAACGACACTTCTTCCGACGGCGGATCGGTGAATTCGGCAGGACTGTCCTGGGACGTGGCGAAGAGAAAATCGCCCGCGGAGTCGTCGCCGGCGGATGCAGCCGCGAGGATGCCGCGGTCGTCCGACGCGGGATCATGCAGCCCGCCGTCCACGGACTCGTCGGCAGATTCGTCCATCGCGAAGATTCCGGGTCGCTCCGCCTCGGTGGGCTCGTCTTCGGCGCGGGCGTCCCCATGAACCTCCGCGACATAAGCCTCCGCGACGTCGGGTCGCGGCGTCAGGTCGTCATGGTGATCAGGCTCGGCGTCGGGAGGCGGAAACACCGCCAGCGGAATACCGGCATCGGGAGCCTCTCCCGTGAGCAACGCATCGAACTCGAATTGGTCGTCGGCGGGATCGTCACCCGACAGGCCGCCGACCTGCTCGTCGCCCGGAGCGGCTCCGCCAGCCGCATCCCCTGCAGCCTCTGGAGCGGCCGCATCGTCGCCCAGCATGTCGAAGATGAACGCCGCGTCGTCGCCGCCGGCCTCGCCGTCGCCGTTCGCGTTGGCATCGGCCTCGAGCCCGGCCCACGGATCCGGCTCCACGGGCTCCTTGTCGTCGTCGGTCATCACACACCCTCCCACGGCTGCAGGAAGGCATCACGCACCGCCCCTGCGGCACATCGCCCGGCCTGCTCTCGACAGCGGCAGTGTCGCCGCTCGAACGGCCCAAGTCTACCATCGGGCTTACGGCGCACCGAACGAGGTCGGACGGGCGTTTTCGCCGGGTTCAGACGAACCCGTGGGCCGCGCCGTAACGAGCCCTGAGGCTCTCCACCAGCCAGCGTTCCGAGACCGGCGCACCGGTCGCACGGGCCACGAGCTCCGCCGGGGAATACAGCCGGCCGTGGCGGTGCACGCGGTCGCGCAGCCAGGCGAGCAGGCCGCCGAACCGGCCGTGGGCGACATCCCGATCGAGTTCGGGCAGGTCGCGGCCGGCTGCGGCCATCAGCTGGGCCGCGAACATGTTGCCGAGCGTGTAGGTGGGGAAGTAGCCGATCAGGCCGGCGCACCAGTGGATGTCTTGGAGCACGCCCTCGGCGGCGGAGGGGGGACGGAACCCGAAATCGCGCGCGAACCGCTCATTCCACGCATCCGGCAGATCGGCGACGGAGAGCTCGCCGTGCACCACCGCCCGTTCCAGATCAAACCGCATCATGATGTGGAGGTTGTAGGTCACCTCGTCGGCCTCGACACGGATCAGCGAAGGCCGCACCGCCATCAGGCACCGCTGCACCTCGGTGGGCGAACGCCCGTCCAGCGCGTGCGGAAACGCCGCCCGCGCCAGCGGAAAACACCACTCCCAGAATGCAGGCGACCGGCCGACGAGGTTTTCCCAGAGCCGCGACTGAGACTCGTGCACTCCCAGCGAGGCCGCCTCGCCGGGGGGCAGGCCGAACCACCCCGTGGGGAGGCCCTGCTCGTAGAGTCCGTGCCCCGCCTCGTGGAGCACGCCGAAGAGCGCCGTCGGCAAGAACCGTTCGTCCCAGCGGGTCGTGATCCGGCAGTCTTCGGGTCCCGTCGTGGAGCAGAACGGATGGTCGGTCGTGTCGAGCCGGCCCCTGTCGAAGTCGAAACCGATCCGGGCGGCGACCTCGCGCACGAACCGCTTCTGGTCGGAGACGGGATAGCCGCGCCGCAGCAGGGCGTCGTCCGGCCGGCGTGCAGCCCCCTCGCAGGCCTGGACCAGGGGCACGATCTCGGACCGCAGCTGCGCAAACCGGGCGGCGATCTCCCGCCATCGTCCCCCTGGCTCGTATTCGTCGAGCAGCGTGTCGTAGAGATCCTGGTCGGGGTCCTGGCAGGCGGCCAGTTCCCGCTTGAGATCGAACACCTGCCGGAGCCAGGGCTCGACGGTCGACCAGGACGATTCCGCACGGCCGGTGACCCAGGCCTGCTGGGCCTCGACGCAGGTCCGGGCGATCGCCTCCACGAGGCGTTCCGGCACCCGGGCCTGCCTGGCGAAGTCCTTGTTGAGCAGCGCGATCGTCGCCCGCTGCGCGGGTGAACCAGCGCGTGCCAGCGGGCCGGCGGCCAGCTCCGCGAGCCGGTCGCCATGGGCGGGATCCGTTCTGAGACGATGCGCGAGAGCAGCCAGCGTCGCCGATTGCTCGGCCCGATAGGCCGCCGCACGGGCCGGCATCATCGTCCGCTCGTCCCAGCCGAGGAGCGATTCGACCGACGCGAGCACGGCCGTCCGGCGGACGTGGCCGCAGACGTCATCGAAGACCCGCTCGGAAGGCGAAGGGCCGCGCTCGCGCGGCGGTGGCGTGCTCATGGGATCACGACGGGAGAGTATGCTGTCCGCAGCGCGGCACGACAATCGCCGTGGGATCCGAGCTTGGCGCACGCGAGTCGCACTCGCGGCTACCGCATCGATCCACCACGAGAGGGACACGACATGCTCGACGCCCTGGTGATCGCGCCGCACCCGGATGACGCCGAACTCGGCATGGGCGGCACGATCGCGCTCATGCTCGCCCGGGGCATGCGGGTGGGCGTGCTCGATCTCACGGATGGCGAGCCGACGCCCCGGGGCTCGAGGGAGACAAGGGCCAGGGAGACCGCCGCTGCCACCGCCGCCCTCGGCATCCCGTGGCGCGAGAACCTCGGCCTGCCCAACCGTCGCCTGCGGGCCACGCTGGCGGCACGGGCCGCGCTGGCGGGGGTCATCCGGCAGACGCGGCCTCGTTGGCTGTTCGCCCCTCACTGGATCGACGCGCATCCCGACCACCTGGCGGCCACGCGGCTGGCGGAAGCCGCGCGATTCTGGGCGAAGCTCACCAAGTGCGACCTTCCGGGGGATCCGTGGCATCCGGAGCGGATCTACCACTACTGGAGCGTGCACCTGAAGCTGGTCCGCCGTCCGGACTTCGTCGTCGACGTCTCGCACCACTGGGAGACGAAACGGGCCAGCCTGGCCTGCTACGAGAGCCAGTTCGACCCCGCGGCCCCCAGGCCCACCGTGCTGGAACGGGTGGAGGTGGCGTCGCGGTGGTGGGGCTCCTCCATCGGGACGCTCCATGGAGAGCCGTTTTCGGCCCGAGAACCCATCGCCCTGCGCGGGTTCGCCGACCTGTTTTGACGGCCTGATTTGCCCTCCTCTCGTGCCTGCCTCCGATCTTCGTCCGGTCTCCCCCCGGCCCGCCGGGGCTGCAGCGGCCCGGCGGCGGTTGAGGCGGGTTGGCCCGATCGCGTGGACCGGGCGGCTGCCCGCGGGAAGGCTGCACAGCCGCCCCGCCGCCTGCCGATCTCCTGAAGGTGGCCCAGGAAGCGGCCGCTGACCCTGCAGGACGCGGCTGATGGGTTCCCGGGACATCAACGTCATCGCACTCGTCAAGGGCGGGGAACGCTACGTGTTCCTCTACGACGACGACAGCCGCGAGGAAACGCTCCGCACGCTGGCACGCTACGCCGCGAATCCCGACCTCAACTTCTCCTGGTACGACGCGTCGGTCCTCGCGCAGAAGGTTCGGCAGGCCGGCACCCGCAGCCGCCGCCACCGCTTCGTGCCCCGCGCCGACCGGCCGGCGTAGCCACGGTGCATCGATGGTGTCGCGACGCGGGGCGGAGTCGGGCTTCGCGGCGGCGATCGAGCGATTCCTCACGTTCCTGGCCGCGGAGCGGGGCGCATCGCCGTTCACCCTGAAGAGCTACCGCGAGGACCTCAGGCAACTGGAGGAGTTCCTCCAGTCGGCCGGCTGCGCGGCCCCCGGGGATGCGTCGAGCGTGGTGCTGCGGCGGTTCGCGGCCGGACTCCACGCTGCCGGCTACGCCGCATCGAGCGTCGCCCGCAAACTGGCGAGCACGAGGAGCTTCTTCGCCTTCGGCCAGCGGGAGGGATGGGTCGCCGCCAACCCGGCCAAGCCGCTGCGGAGCCCGAAGCGGGCGCGCAAGCTGCCGCGATTCCTCACCAGTGACGAGATCGGCAGGCTGCTGGCGGCGCCGAAGCCCGGGCGGGCGGGTGGCCTGCGCGACCGGGCCATCCTGGAACTGATGTACTCCTCCGGCGTGCGCGTGCGGGAACTGGTCAGCCTCGACGACGGCGACCTCGACCTCCGGGGCGGGACGATCCGCGTCCGCGGCAAGGGGCGGCGGGAACGGCTCGGCATCGTCGGGTCACATGCCCGCGAGGCGATCCAGGCCTGGCTTGCGGCGCGGCCGCGGCCCACCGCGTCACCGGCGCGCGGCGGCCGTCCGCTGTTCACCAACCGCTTCGGCGGCCGGCTGTCGGTCCGCGGCGTGGGCAGGCTTTTGGAAAAGCACCTCGCCGCGGCGGGCCTCGCGCGTCGCGCCACGCCGCACACGCTTCGTCACAGCTTCGCGACGCACCTGCTGGACGCCGGCGCCGACATCCGCAGCGTGCAGGAACTGCTCGGACACCGCAGCCTGGTCACGACGCAGATCTACACCCACGTCACGACGTCGCGGCTCCTTGACGCCTTCGACAAGGCCCACCCGCGGGCACGCTGACGAAGCGGTCGCCGCCCCACGAGGGAGCCAGCTCCTGCGGCAGGCGTCAGCGCCGACCCGCGCTCCAAGCCGACGAGCGCCCCGGGCCGACGAGCGCCCCGGGCCGACCAGCTCCGCGGAGGCGACCGCCACGTCGTCCGCGGCGGCTACACGAGGCCACGGCGCACTGCCCAGACGGCCGCCTGCGTCCGGTCGCCCACGGCGATCTTCCGCAGGATGTTCTGCACGTGCTCCTTGACGGTCTCCACGCTGATCGTGAGCGACTGCGCGATCTCCTTGTTGGAGAGGCCGAGGGCCATGTGCCGCAGCACCTGCGTTTCCCGCTGGGTCAGCGGGATGTCCCGATTGGCCATCGTGGTCGCCACCCGACGCAGTTCGCCCGCCTTCATCGGCAGCTGGCCGGCGGCCGCTCCGGTGATGGAATTGATCAGTTCGGCGCGGGTGCACCCCTTGAGCATGTAGTCGTGGGCGCCCGCCGCGACGGCGCGGGCCACGTAGGTGGGGTTGTCGAAGGTCGAGAGCATCACGACCCGCACGCCCGGCATGTCGGCCCGAATCCGCTCGAGCGCCTCGAGGCCGTCCTTCCCCGGCATCCGGATGTCGAGCAGCACGACGTCGGGCTTGAGCTTGCGGGTGAGTTTGATGGCCTCATCGCCGCTGGACGCCTCGCCGACGATCTTCACCTCGGAACCCGAAAGCAGACTCACGAGCCCGCGCCGCACGACCTCGTGGTCATCCGCAATTACGACTTTGATCGACATGGAAAACAGCTTTCTTTGGTGTGACGAGGGCGGTACGTGAACTGGGCGGAGGCCTTCCGCAGGGCGGCGTCCCTGCGCACGGCGAGAGAGTACGAAAAACCCTCTTTCCGGTTCCTTTCTTGACGTAATCGTAATAAGTCAACTTTTTTGAAACAAGCCCCAGGACGTCCCTGCCCCTACGCCGGCGGGGAGACCCACACGACCACCAGGAGACACGTCAGCAAATGCGTGGAAAGCACGCGGGCTGCGAAAAACATCGGCCGAGATCATGACCCGCGGCTGAGATCATGCCCCGTGGCTGCGGGACCGCATCCGTTCGAGCATCGCGTCGGCCCCCTGCTCCTGCAGCAGCCGCGCCACCTCCATGCCCAACGCCTCGGGCGTCGCGACGGCCGAGTTGCCGCCCATGATCGACTCGGCCACGATGCGCACGGCCCCGGCGCCCCGTTCCTCGAGGACACACGCCCCGAGCACCAGCCTGCCATCCTCGGCGCGGCGGCCCCAGGCGCCGATCGGGGCCAGACAGCCGCCCGCCAGCGCCGCCAGGCAGCTCCGCTCCGCCCGCACCGCGTCGTGCGTGGCGGGATCGTCCAGCGACGCGAGCGCCGACAGCATCCGCTCGTCCCCTGCGCGAATCTGGATGCCGAGCGCCCCTTGCGAGACCGCCGGCCAGAACCCGGGGGGCTCGAGCACCTGCGTGACGCGATGCGCGAGCCCCAGCCGCTCGAGCCCCGCTCCCGCGAGGATGAGGCAGTCGTACTCCCCGGCGTCGAGCCGACGCAGCCGTGTGTCGACGTTGCCCCGGATGCCGCGGACGACGAGGTCGTCGCGCATCGCCTTCACCTGTGCCACCCGGCGCACGCTCGACGTGCCCACCACCGCGGCCGGCGGCAGCCGCTCCAGCAGGCCGCCCTCCCGGCCGACGAGAACGTCGAACGGCGTGGCCCGCACCGGGACGCACGCCAGCGTCAGGCCGGGCGTCTCCAGCGTCGGCATGTCCTTGAGGCTGTGCACGGCGGCGTCGATCCGCCCGTCGAGCAGTGCCCGCTCCAGCTCCCGCACGAACACCCCGTCGCCGCCGATGGCCGCGATCGGCACGTCGGATCGCACGTCGCCCTGGGTCGACACGATCTCGACGACCGCCGGGACCCCGCAGCGCTGCATCTGCCCGACGACCCAGCCGGTCTGCGTCCGCGCCAGCGCGCTGCCCCGCGTGCCGACGCGGATCGGCGGTCCGTCGAACGGCGCTGGCGTTGCGGCATGCCGCTGCGGAACGTCGTCGTCAGGCATCGTCATCGACGCTCCCCAGGGAATCGGCCCGGGCGACGACCGCGACGTCGACTCCGCCCGCCCCCGCGGCGGCGAGGGCGCGGCAGCAGGCGGCGAGCGTGGCACCCGTGGTCATGACGTCGTCGACGAGGATGACTCTCGCACCGTGGAGCCGGCGACGCACGTGGAAGGCGCCGTCGACGTTTCGTGGCCGCTCCTCGACCGGCAGTTCGTTCTGCATCCGCGTCGCCCGCCGACGCACAAGCACACGAGACACAGGCAGACCGATGAGGGCGGCCACACCGCCCGCGAGGTCGTCGGCGGCGCTCGTCCCCCGGAGCGACCGGCGCCACCAGTGCATCGGCACCGGCACGACGCAGCCCGCGCCCGCGGCCCGCAGCGACGCGCCGTGCCCATGCACCAGGAGGGCCGCCAGGGCCGCAACCACCCGCACGCCCGCGGGACGCTTGGCGCGAAGCACCGCGTCCCGCAGGGGCCCGGCGTAGCCGCCCAGCACGAAGGTCCGATCCCATGCGGGCCGCAGCCGCCGGCAGACGCGGCAGCCACCGGCCGTCCCGCGCGCCGCCCCGCACCGGCCGCAGCGGCCGACGTCGGCAGCAAGTTCCCGGGCACACGCGGCGCACACCGGGCCGACGCCGGGTGCCGCATCTCTGCCCCCGGCCGCCAGCCCCGCGGGCTCGCGACGGCAGATCGGGCACTGGGGCGGGAAGAGCAGGTCGAGCCCCGTGGCCGCCCAGCCTGCAGCGTCACCCGGCAGGAATCGTGCCCACGCCATGGCCACCCTTCCCAGCATGCCGTCCCGGATCGCCTGGCCGACTGTCGGAACCTGTTTTCGGAACCTGTTTTCGACACCTGTTCTCGGTTCGCGTCGTCGCGAACCGGGCGGATTTCCGGGGCCGACGGCGGAGCAACAGCCCAGATTGCCAGGTTGACGCTTCTGCCCTGGCGGCGTACCGTCCGCCGCCCGCGGCAGGCCTCGGCCCCGGCCGCCTCCACTCAATCGTCCGCCGCGACGGCAATCCGTCAAGCGCCCATGCTCATCGACCGCTACATCGCCCGGGCGCAGCTCCACGCCTTCCTGATCGTGTTCCTCAGCCTCGCAGGGCTGACGTTCGTGGTCGACGCCTTCACGAACATCGAGGAATTCATCGCCCATGCGCCGGAGGCGGGGGGCCTCGCTCGGGTGTTGGGTGCCTACTACGGCTACCGGCTCATCTCGTTCTTCGACGCGACGAGCCCGGTCATCTCCCTGGCGAGCGCCATGTTTGCGCTCTCGTGGCTGGAGCGCCACAACGAGCTCACCGCGCTGCTGGCGGCCGGCGTGACCCGCTGGCGGATCGCCCGGCCGACGCTGGTCTTCGCGGCGGCGGTCAGCCTGCTGGCGATGACGAACCGCGAACTGGTGCTGCCCCGGATCCGTCACAACTTCTCCCGCAACGCGCAGAACCTGCGTGGCGACGCCGCGCAGCCGTTCGAGGCCCGCTACGACCACGCCTCCGAGATCCTCTTCCGCGGCCGGACCGCGCAGCACGCCACCTGCCGCATCGACGCGCCGAGCCTGCTGATGCCGCCGGCCCTGGCGGAGTACGGCCCGCAGATCGACGCGGCCGAGGGCGTCTGGCGGCCGGCGGACGGCGACCATCCAGCCGGCTACCTGCTCAGCGACGTTCGGGAACCTGCCGACATCGACCGCCTCGCCTCGCTGTCCAGCGACGGTCGGACGATCGTGTTCACGAGGGCCGACGCGGCCTGGCTCGGCCCCCGCCAGTGCTTCGTGTCCAGTGACGTCAGCTTCGAACAGCTGATCGGCTCCGCCAACTGGAGCCAGTACTCCTCCACCGTCGAACTGGTCCGGGCGATCGCGAACCCCAGCCTCGGCGTCGGCGCGGAGGTGCCGCTGCGGGTGCATGCGCGGATGGTCGCTCCACTGCTCGACATGTCACTGGCGTTGCTCGGCATTCCGCTCGTCGTGGGCCCCAACCGCCGCGGCATCTTTGTGGCGGTGGGCCTGTGCGTCTCGTCGGCAGTGGTGTTTTTTCTCATGATCTTCGGCTGGCACGCGCTGGCCACGGCCTACGTCGTGAGCCCGTCGATCGGGGCATGGGCGCCGCTTTTGATCCTGGCGCCGCTGGCGTCCTGGACGGCCCAGCCCATGTGGCAGTGAGCGCCGCCGGCCCGCCGTTTTCAGGACGGGCCTGCTCGCAGGCCGTGGATAAAGTCATCCGCCGCTGGAGGCGGCGGCAGCGAGCGCCGAAAAACCTCGGCTTTTTCGCCGCTCGCCCTCGTGCAAAACGGCCCGGGAGGGCTTTTTCCACAGCCAGCTAGGGCTGCTTCGGGGCGGCAGCCTCAGCCGGGGCGGCTGCCGGCGCGGCATCCGCCGGAGCGGCCTGCTGCTCCGCGGGCTTCATCTCGACGGTGCGAGCGACGAGCGATGTGAGGTCGTCGAGCGGAACCTTTCCGGCGAGTTCCTGCGGCACCCTCCACATCAACACGGCGCACACCTTGTTGGCGGGATCGGCGGCCACCCAGATCCGGGTCGCGCCCTCCGTGCTCTTGGTCTCCTTCCCGGCCTGCTCGCCGGCGGCGAGACGGTCGAAGGGCTGCTGCCCCTGCAGGGTCATCACCGCCCACGACGACGGCCCGCCACGCGGCTCGTCCACATTGGCCCAGGACGGGTTCGCGAACCCCGGATCCTTCTGCGTCTGGATCTTGGTGAGGATCCGCTTCTTGACGTCCTCGAGGCCGCTCGCATCGTCCACGGGTGCCCAGATGGACAGTGACGCGGGCATCTTGGCGCCGTCGCCCGCGTCGAGAAGCTCCTGCACCGTGCCGCAGTATCCGGGCAGGTCGTCGAGGACCGAGGGCTTCTCGGGCGATTCCTTGGTGAAGATTTTCGGCACCCGCAGCCGCAGGCGGCCGCCAGCCAGCGGCTTCGGCTCGGGATGGAGCCGCTGGAAGTCCCCCGCATCGCGATAGCGGCTCAGGCTCTGAGTGTGTGACGTATCGTAGCTGCCTGAGAGGCAGCCGGTGGCCGCCAGCAGGCAGCCGGCCACCGTCAACGCCACGGCCCGGGTGACGGCGGCACTCAGATGACACGGTGGGATCAGGCGCATCGAAACTCTCCGGGATGGCCCGGTCGGCTTCGGGAGATCCGGTCCACGTGAACCGGTTGCACTCGCCCCTGCAGACCGTGGAATGCCACCGGATCCGCATCGATCCGGCCGGGCGGAGATTCTAAGGCACAGTCACGGCGGGTGCAGCGGGCCGAACCGCTCGGGCGGCACTGGCACGCTCCTCGCACCGCCACACGGGGGTCCGATTGTGCGGCAGATGCCGGATCTGCCGCCATTGAGGAGATCGCGTGAAATCACCGCCACCGTCACCAACCCCGTGCCCCGCAACGCTTTCCGAGGCATTCCAGATTGCCCACAACTATTTGTTCAACCCCGATTGCCCCTCCTGCCGATTCTCACAGTGCGGGAGCGAGCCTGCCGGCCATGCGGCCGGCGATTGGCCATCCGCCGTTCGGGGCTTGATCGAGGCGAAGGAGTGCCAGCCATGCGGATCAACACCAGCAGATTCGGTCGCATCGAGGTCGATGCGGCGGACATCCTCCGATTTCCCAGCGGTCTGCCGGGCCTGGAGGACTGCCGCGAGTGGGCCCTCCTCGCCGACTCCGAGAACGACGCCCTCGGCTGGCTCCAGAGCGTCAGCCGCGGCGACGTGGCCCTCGCGGTCGTGAGCCCCCGACGCTTCGTGCCCGACTACCAGGTCCGCATCCCCCGCAGCGAACTCAGTCCTCTGGCGTTGACCGACATGCAGCAGGCACAGGTGGTGGTCATCGTCGGCAAAACCGGCACGACCCTCACCCTGAATCTCAAGGCGCCGATTGTCATCAACCTCGAGGCCCGCACCGGACGGCAGGTCGTGGCGAGCGGCGATCTGCCCCTGCAATACGAACTTTTCCCTCACCGACCGACACTCAAAAAGAGCGCATAATTCACTCGTAGCCGGCACGGAAACGTCGGCTCGCAGACACGGATCCACCACAGGATCCAGAACAGGATCAGGAAGGAACCAGCGATGCTCGTGCTCTCCAGACAACGCGACGAAAGCATCATGATCGGTGACAACATCGTCGTCACGATCGTGGATATCCGGGGAGACAAGGTCCGCCTGGGCATCAACGCACCGGCGGAGATCCCGGTGCATCGCCAGGAGGTCTACGAGGCGATCCAGCGGGAGAACCAGCGTGCCGCCAGGCTGGAGCCCGGCGACGCACAGGGCATCTCGCGGTTCGCGGGCCGGGGCAACGATGGTCCGACCCGCCCGCCGGAGCCTCCGCGCCGCTGAGTGCCGCCGAGACCGGCCGTTGGCGACCGCTCACACCGGGACGCTCACACCGGGAAATAGGCGGGTTCGTTGCCGGGCTTCCACTTGATGTTGCAGCCGATGCTGGGACTCTGCTCGGCGGCGGCAGGCCGACCGGCCAGCACGGCATCGATGGCGGCCCGCAGGTCCTCGCCTGTGACGGGCACGCCGTTGCCGGGACGACTGCCGTCGAGCTGCCCGCGATACGCCAGCCCGAGCCCGGCGTCGAACAGAAAGAAGTCCGGCGTGCAGGCTGCGTGATACGACTTCGCCACCTCCTGCGTGGCGTCGTAGAGGTAGGGAAACGGATAGCCGCGTTCCTCCGCCTCTCGCACCATCTGCTCCGGCGAGTCGGCGGGATGGCTCGACACGTCGTTGGCGCTGATGGCGACGAACCCGACGCCCAACGGCATGAAGTCGCGGCCCAGCGCCGCCAGCTGGTCGGCCACGTGCTTCACGAAGGGGCAGTGGTTGCAGATGAACATGACGACGGTGCCCCGCGGCCCCCGCACATCGTGCAGCCGGACCATCCGCCCGTCGACGTTGGGGAGCTCGAACTGGCAGGCTTTCGTGCCAAGCGGCACCATCGTGCTGGGCGTGCGAACCATGGCGTGACTCCGGGAGGCGTGATTCCGGGGGCGCGGCTCGTACGTGCGACCGCAAGCACGGCCCACCACGGAGCCGGCACGATCGCGGCCGCGCTGCTGTCTGACATCGTAGCAGACGCCACCCACGCCTGCCGCCGCTCGGAACCGCTCGCCGCCCGGCCCGCTCATCGACGGAAGAAAACCCGCCTGGCGTTGGCGGTCGTGTGCGCCGCGAGCCGCTCGAACGATTCCCCGCGGGCGAGCGCGAGGCAGGCGGCCGTGTGCACGACGTGCGCCGGCTCGTTCCGCCGCCCGCGCAGGGGCTCAGGCGAGAGAAACGGGCTGTCTGTCTCGATCAGGAGCCGCTCCGCCGGGACCGTGGCGGCCACCGCCCGCAGTTCGCCCGCCGACCGGAACGTCACCATGCCGGCGAAGCCGAGGAGGCAGCCGAGCGAGACCGCCTCCTCCGCCTCCGCCTGCGTGCCGGTGAACGAGTGCAGCACGGCCTGGAGCGGGCCGCGCGCAGTCGCTTCGCGCAGCATGTCGAGCGTGTCCCGGATGCTGTCCCGCGTGTGCACGATCAGCGGCAGCCCCAGCGACTGTGCCAGTCGGATGTGACGGTCGAAGGATTCCCGCTGTAGGTCGCGCGGGGCGAAGTCGCGATACCAGTCGAGCCCCGTCTCGCCGACCGCCGCCACCCGACCGGATCCGGCCAGCCGCACGACCCGGTCCCACTCGGCGGGCTCCGCCTCCGCCACGTCGTTGGGGTGGATGCCGGCGGCCGCCACCAGGCCCGGCTCCCGGCCGGCGAGGGTGGCCGCGGCCTCGCTGTCGGCCGCCCGGGTCCCGACGACGACCATGCCGACCACGCCCGCCGCCCGCGCCCGGTCGAGCGCCGGCGACAGATCGTCGCCGTAGCGCATCGGGTCGAGGTGGCAGTGGCTGTCGATGAGCTCCATCGGCGACGTGTGTCGGGGGGCGTTCCCGTGCGGCCCGCCCGTCAGGGCCGGCCGGGAAGGATCGCGACGCGGGGAAGGATCACGACGCGGAAGCCGGAGGCACGGCGGCGGTCGCCTGCCCCGACCGGACCGCGGACCGCCGCAGCCGCGCGGCCGCGGCCACCTGCTCGAGGACGTCGACGTGCCGCAGCGAAGTGCTCCGCGCCTCGCGGACGAGGCCGGCAAGGGCCGCGTCGTCGCAGGCTGCCGCGAGACCGTCGCACACGGCCACCTGGCCGCGCAGCCCCTCGATCACCCGCGGCACCAGCGACCCGATGTCGACGTCGTGACACGAAGTGAACGTGATCGGATAGGCCGGCGACGGCACGGGCACAGAACGCTGCTCGAGCATCACGGCCGCCCGCTCCACGAGGCTGCGGTGGTCACCGACCAGGTCCGCGAGGGCCAGCTTGATCTCCTCGTCGCCCGGATAGGTCCAGATGCCGGAATCGGCGAGATACATCGCCAGCGACGGCTGCAGGACATCGAGCAGGCGGACGAGCGGTTCTGCGGCGGACATGATGGCTCCCTGAGCCCTGGATCTTGGACGATGGATCTTGCGCGATGGATCTTGGGCGACGGATCCTGGGCGATGGATGGGCGGCGGTTCAGGGGGAGAACCCGCCGGCGACGTGGGCGAGCTCGTACAACCCCGACCAGAACACGCCGAGCAGCACGACCGGTACGGCAAGCGCCGTCACGACCGCCCCCGGAAGTGACACGAGCGGAAAGTCGCCGCCCGCACGATCGGCCGGCGGCGGATCGAACGTCATCACCTTGAGGACGCGGAGGTAGTAGAAAAGGCTGACGACCGTGTTGAGCCCGCCGACCACCAGCAGGACGATCATCAGCGGCTTTTCGGCCCCCGCGGTGATCGCCTGGACGAGCGCGGAGAACACGAGGAATTTGGCGGCAAAACCGGCGAGCGGCGGCAGCCCGATCAGGCTCACGAGCACGACGGCGGAGGCCACCACGATTCCAGGGCTCGAGCGGACAAGCCCCGCGTACGCCCCGATCTCCTCGCTGCGGAGCCTGTTGCGCAACAGGGCCACGATGGCGAAGGCGCCGAGGTTCATGAACACGTAGGTGCCGAGATAGAAGGCGACCGCCGCGAAGGCGTCCCTGGATGCGTCCGGGTCGGCGCCGATCAGGGCGACGCCCGCCGCCACCGCCATCATCAGGTAGCCGGCGTGCGCGATGGTCGAGTAGGCGAGCAGCCGCTTCATATTGGTCTGGCCGTACGCTGCCAGGTTGCCGAGCGTGCAGGTCACCGCTGCCATCAGGCCCACGAGGTGCACGATGAAGTGCCGCGTGGCGCCGGGGTCGCCCAGCTGCCCGGTGAGGCCCGCGACGGCGCCTCCGGCCGTTCCCCCGAGCCCCGAGGCCAAACGCACGAGCAGCGCGACCGCCGCGGCCTTGCTCGCCACCGACAGGAAGCCGCCGACCTCGGCCGCAGCCCCCTCGAACACGTCCGGGCACCAGAAGTGGAAGGGAACCGCGGACAGCTTGAACGCCAGGCCCACGGCGACCATCAGCCCGCCGAGGGCGAGCACCATGACGCTCCCGGTGGCCACCCCGGCGCCGCCGTCCACCACGCGGGCGAGTTCCGCCGCCATGCTCGGGATGTGGCAGGTGCCCAACAGCCCGGCCATCAGGCTGATCCCGTAGAGCATCACGCCCGCTGCACCGGCGCCATACACCGCGTACTTCAGGGCGGCCTCGGAGCTCGCCCGACGGCCCTTGAGCAGTCCGGCGAGCGCGTACGAGGGGACGCTCGCCATCTCGACAGCCATGAACACCATCAGCAGGTGGTTCGCGGACGCCATCAGGCACATGCCCAACGTCGCGCCGAGCACCAGCGTGTAGAAGTCTGCGCCGTCCTCGTCGTCGGGGATGCCGGAGACCTTGGTGAACGGGATGTAGAGGGCCAGAAAACCGACCAGCAGGAACCGCAGGTAGGCCGTCCACGTGTCGAACACCAGCAGCCCGCCGAACAGTTCCTGCCGCAGGACGGAGGCGCCGAAATCGCCCCGCACCGCCCGGAGATCCACCCAGGCGTACCACAGCGCGAAGCAGACTCCCCCCAGGGCGACCAGCCCGGAGTCGAGCCGCCGCAGCCCCGGCAGCATGCGGCACAGGATGACGAGCACGATCGCCGCGACGAGACACAGCTCCGGGCGAAACAGCGGCAGGGACACCGCGAGCGTGTCGTTGACCGCGCCGCTGATGAGCGATCCGAGATTCACCTGGCAGCTCCCTCCGACTGGTGTCCGCCCCCGACCGTCCCGGGCGTCAACTCGATGTCACCGGACCGGCTCGACGCCACGCTCGCCACGCCACCCACGGGCGTCATGGCCGCCGTCGCCCGCCCCGCCGCGCCGTGGTCGTGCACGACACGGGTCCACTCCGCGAGCGTCTGCGTCTGCCGGTTGACCGAGGGGGTCACGTAGTTCAACAGCACGGATGGGGCCACGCCGAAAACGATGGCGAGGAGCACCAGCGGCGTCGCGATCGCGAGCTCCCGCGGCGTGATGGGCGTGAGGTGGTCGCCGTGAGGCCCCTTGTATTCGGCCCCCAGATAGACCCGCTGGATGGCCCAGAGGATGTAGGCCGCCGTGAGGATGACCGTGAACGCGGAAACCACCGCGAGCACGCGGCTGTAGTTCCAGCTCGAGAGCGTCACGAGCACCTCGCCGATAAAGCCGCACAGCCCCGGCAGCCCGAGCCCGGCGAAGAACACCGCGACGGCGAGGCCGCTGTAGACGGGCATGCGGTTGAAGATCCCGCCGAACTCCTCGAGGTTGCGGTGGTGGACGCGGTCGTACAGCACGCCGACCATGAAGAACATGCCGGCCGAGCTGATGCCGTGGGCGAGCATCTGGAACATCGCGCCGTTGACGCCTTGCGCCCAGTAGTCCCAGCGATACCCGTTGCCGGCCACGGCGCTCCACACGCCAAGGCCGAGCATGACGTATCCCATGTGGCTGACCGAGCTGTAGGCCACCATGCGCTTGAAATCCTTCTGGGCGAGGGCGGCGAACGCGCCGTAGACCATCGACACCACGCCCAGGCCGCAGACGAGCCAGGCAAGGGACAGCCCGGCCCCGGGGCAGATGGGATAACAGATCCGCAGGATGCCGTAGCCGCCGAGCTTGAGCAGCACGCCCGCCAGGATCATCGAGATGGGGGTGGGCGCCTCCACGTGCGCGTCGGGGAGCCAGGTGTGCACCGGCACCACGGGCACCTTGATCACGAAGCCGATCAGCAGCAGCAGGAAGGCCCACGTCTCCAGGCTCATGCCCCAGAGCTCGACGGCAGCGAACGGCGACTTGCCAGATCCCGGCGCGTGCTCGATCTGTCCGAGCTGCGAGAGGGCGAGGATGTTGAACGTGTGCACGGCCGACCCGGCGTCGCGGATCTCGGCGATCGCGGCCGCACGCCCCGCGTCGTCGAGCTGCGGGCTCACGACGTGCGCGGCCACGAGCCGCTCGTCGGACAGCATCCGCACGTCGCTCGTGAAATAGAGCATGAGGATGGCGAGCAGCATCAGGACGCTGCCCAGCAGCGTGTAGAGGAAGAACTTGATCGCCGCGTACTCGCGCCGTGGCCCGCCCCAGATGCCGATCAGGAAGTACATCGGCAGGAGCATCACCTCCCAGAAGACGTAGAAGAGGAAG
>JBILVO010000084.1:0-16780 GCA_044370415.1 Pirellulales bacterium | reverse complement strand
ACGCCGCTGGCACGCAAGGATGGCGAGGTCTTCGCCCTGGTGCTCACCCTGCACCCGATCTCGCGGCTGCTGCTCGAGGCGATCCGCGTCGACGAGCCGCCAGCCCTGGGAACGCCGTTGTCGATCTCGCAGCTGGTTTCGCTCGGCCTTCTGGCCATCGCCGGCGGCCTGTGGTGGTGGCTCGGCGGACAGCCACCCAAACAGCCACCCGGACAGCCACACGACCGAGGCCCTGGCCAGGCCCCATGGCAGCAGGCCTCCTCGCCGGGCGGCGCGACGGGCAGCCGGCCGCCCCCACCCGCCGACAGCCTCACGATCCGCTGCCGGGAGCGGGGCCCGCTGGTCATCGAGATGCCGACGGCCGCCGGGTTTCGGGACCTCATTCTGCGGGTCACCGATCACCTCGGCCGCGAATTTCCCCTGCCCACCGGCAAGCGGGCGGTGGCACTGTGCCGCTGCGGCCAGAGCCGCTCCCGACCATTCTGCGATGGCTCCCACAAGGCATGCGGCTTCGACGGGGCGGAAACCGCGCCAGCGGGAGGCGGCCCCACGGGCTAGCCGTCTGCGCACGGGTGAGCCGTCCGCGGCCGCTGTCCGGGGTCGAACCGTCCCGTGCGCCGACGACCAGGTCGACGGGACCGGCCCACGGTGGGTGGTTCGTCCTGCGCCGTCTGGGGAAACCCTGCTGCCGGCGGAAAGTGTTCCCGGGAAAACACTTACGGCAATCGACAGCTGTGGAAAACCGGCATCTTTACCATGGAACGATATAGACTGGCCTGCAAAACCCCTGTACGGTTGAGAGCTGTGGAACGCATTTCGCGGCCCTCCCGGACGGCATGATGTCGCACCCTGGCACCAACTTCTACCAGCGGTACAGCGTCTGGATCATGGCGGTCCTGATCTTCATGCTCCCACTGGTCGTGGTGGGGGCGATCAAGGCCAAGGGAAACAACCGCAACGACGTGAAGGGGTGGCTGCCCCTCGAATACCCGGAAACCCAGACATACCGCTTTTTCAGGCGGAATTTCCAGGGTGAGGAATTCATCCTGGTCAGCTGGGACGGCTGCACGATGGCCGATCCCCGCCTGGAGCTGCTGGCCCAGAAGCTCATCCCGCCTCCCGAGGAGGCGTCCCGGATCGAGCGGCCGCTCTACTTCAAGACCGCCCAGACCGGCCCCCGGGCCGTCGAGCGGATGACCCAGGAGCCCCTCAACCTCGACCGGGAGGAGGCGATTTCGCGGCTCACCGGGGCGATCATCGGCCCGGCGCCCGCGGGCGTGGCGGCCGGGAGCGAGGGCGACGACCTGGAGGCCCGCCAGAGCTGCCTGGTGCTGACACTCTCCGATGCGGCCCGGGCCAACCTGCACGGGTGCCTCGACCTCGTGAAGCAGGTGGCTGAGACCGAGTGCGCGATCCCCGAGCACACCCTCCACATGGGTGGACCGCCCGTCGACAACGTCTCCATCGATCGGGCCGGACAGACGAGCGTCACGATCCTCTTCGGCCTGTCGCTCGTCGTCGGATTCATCGTCAGCTGGTGGAGCCTCAAGAGCAAGGCGCTCGTGGCGATGGTCCTTGCGTCGGGCGTCTACAGCATGTTCGCCAGCCTGGCGGTGGTCTGGTACTCGGGCTATCCGGTCGACGCGATCCTCTTGACCATGCCGTCGCTGGTGTACGTGGCCACCACCAGCGGCGCGATCCACCTGGCGAACTACTACCGCGACCAGCTCGCCGAAACCGGTGTCGTCGAGGGAGCCGCCGGCCGCGCCGTGCACCATGCCCTGCTGCCGCTCACGCTGGCCACCGGCACGACCGCGGTCGGCCTGGCGACGCTGGCGGTGAGCGAGCTGGTGCCGATCCGGATGTTCGGCATCTTTTCGGCCGCGGGTGTCGTCGTCAGCTTTCTGATCCTCGTGTTCTTCATGCCGGCGGCGCTGGAGCTGTTCCCGCCGAAGCTCAAGCTCGGCAAGCTCGCCGAATCCACGAGCGACGACACGTGGCGGCCGATCGAGGAGAGCCCGTGGTGGGCGGTCGGCCAGTGGATCGTGCGGCACAACGGCCTCGTCACCGCCGCCTGCCTGCTGACGCTCGTCACCGTGGGCTACGGGCTCACGCGGCTCGAGAGCAGCGTGCAGCTCATGCGGCTCTTCTCGCCGCAGGCCAGGATCCGCCAAGACTACAAGTGGCTGGAGAAGCACCTCGGCCCCCTGGTGCCGATGGAGATCCTCGTGCGGATCGACCAGCAGACCTGCCCGCTCAGCTTCCTGGAGCGGATGGAGCTCGTCGGCCGGATCCAGAAGGAGATCGGCGACCTCGACGAGGTGGGCAGCTCGCTGTCGACCGTGACGTTCGGCCGCAGCCTCGACGTGGGCGACGGCGGTGACGGCATCGGCGGCGCCGCGGCGCGGGCGCTCGGCTTCGGCGCGCGGACCAAGCGCAGCGTGCTCAACCGGCGACTGATGGCCCATCGGCAGGATTTCCTCGACGGCGACTACCTCCGCGAGGCCGAGCTGCCCGACGGCCGGCAGCAGGAACTCTGGCGGATCAGCGCCCGCGTGAGCGCCATCAAGGAGGTCGACTACGCCCTGTTCAAGCGCGACCTGCAGTCGCGGATCGACCCGATCCTCGCCGACATCGAGTCGGAAGGGGTGCAGGGAGTGTCGGTCGACTACACCGGGCTCGTGCCGCTGGTCTACAAGGCGCAGCACTCGCTGCTCGACGGCCTCAAGATCGGCTTCATCTACGATTTCGCGATCATCGTCGTGGTGATGATCGTGCTCTGTCGGGCGACCTCCGCCGGGCTGGTGCTCCTGCTGCCCGCCGCCTTCCCGGCGCTCATCGTCTTCGGCAGCGTGGGCTGGATCCACACGCTGCTCTCGTCGCTCGACGCCGGCACGCTGCTGATCGACATCGGCACCGTCATGGCGCCGAGCGTCGCGCTGGGCGTGACGGTCGACGACGTCGTCCACTTCATGCTCTGGTTCCGCAAGGGCATCGCCGACGGGCTCGACCGCAAGCAGGCCACGATGCTCGCCTACAAGGGCTGCGCCCGCGCCATGTACCAGAGCTGGGGCGTGATCGGCATCGGCCTGTCGGTCTTCGCGCTCTCCCCCTTCGGCCCGACGCAGCGGTTCGGCCACATGATGCTCTCGATGCTGACGATCGCCCTGGTGGGCAACCTCGTCTTCTTGCCGGCCCTGCTCGCAGGGCCTCTCGGGGCGGTGTTCGGCTGGAGCGTGCTGCGGCTCGAGCGGAAGAAGGCGCTCCGCGACGGTCGTCGCAAGCTGAAGACCGACCCGGGCAGCGATGCCCTGCCGGCGCCGCACGTGGTGCCGGGCACGGCCAAGCAGGTCGTCCATGCCTGACCAGCCCGGTCCGCCGGCGACGTCCGGCGAGGAGCCGACGGCGACCGCCGGCCTGCCGGTGGCGACCGTGGTGCTCAAGCCGAAGCGTGCCCGACCGTTCTTCGGCCGCCACCCCTGGGTGCTCGACTCTGCGGTCTTGCGGGTGGACGGCACGCCGGCCGACGGCGACGTCGTCGACCTGGCCACACACGACGGCACGTTCGTGGCCCGCGGTCTCTGGAACTCCGCGAGCAGGCTCCGCGTGCGGCTCTACGCATTCGACGCCGCCACGAGGCTCGACGACCAGCTCTGGAAGGCCAGGATCGCGGCGGCGGTCGGGCTGCGGCGGACGCTCGGGCTCGACGACCGCGGCGGCGCCGCCCGGCTCGTCAACAGCGAGGGTGACGACCTCTCCGGCCTGATCGTCGACCGCTACGGCGACTGGCTCTCGGTGCAGGTGACGGCGCTGGCGATGGCCCGGCGGCTGGATGCCATCTGCGACGCGCTCGAGCCGCTCGTCGCGCCCCGCGGCATCCTCCTGCGTGGCGCCGATCGCGGCCTGGCGAAGCTCGAGGGGCTGCACCTGCCCGACCGGCTCGTCCGCGGCGTCGCCCCCTCGGGCCCGATCTTCGTGGAGGAGCACGGCCTGAAGTTCGGCGTCGATCTCGCCGAGGGGCAGAAAACAGGCTTCTATCTCGACCAGCGTGACAACCGACAGGCGGCGGCCCGGTTCGCCCGCGGCCGGCGGGTGCTCGACATGTTCTGCTACTCTGGCGGCTTCGCCGTGGCCTGCGCCTCGGGCGGCGCACGGAGCGTGCTCGCCTGCGACTCGAGCGCGAAAGCGACCGCACTGGCGAAGGCCAATGCCGACCTCAACGGCGCCGCCAACGTGGCCGTCGAGACCGCCGACGCCTTCGAGAAGCTCGCCGCCCTCGGGTCGGCGGGCGAGCACTTTGGCATGGTGATCCTCGATCCGCCAAAGTTCGCGCGGAGCCGCGCGTCGCTCGACGACGCGATGCGGGCCTACCACCGGGCCAACAGGCTGGCGGTCGACCTGCTCGAGCCGGGGGGCATCCTCGTCACCAACAGCTGCTCCGGCGCCGTGTCACGGGAGGACTTCCTCGTGATGCTCGCCGGCGTGGCGCAGCGTTCGGGCCGCACGATCCAGCTGCTCGAGTGCCGCGGCGCGGCGCCCGACCATCCCGTGAGCGCGGGCTGCCTCGAGGGCGAGTACCTCAAGTGCGTGATCGCCCGGGTCATGTGAGGCCGGCCCACCGGAGCCCCCGACGCTGAGTTTCTCGCGGCGGACCCCAGTCGCATGCGGGCCGGGGCTGCCCGTGCCCCGTCGCCGGACGTTCGCTGCGCCCAGACCAAGCCGCCTTAGGCGGCTCGGTGCCCTGGCTTCGCTCTCTCGAAGCTGACTTCGCTCCGGGATCCATGCCTGCGCTCGTCAGCTACACCGGCTCTCAGAGCACGGGCAGCCCCTCGTCAGACTTGGTGGTGATTCGTGTGAGCGCAGCCCAGTCTTGAAATCACACGGGACCGGCGACTGTGCTGCCACTCTTCAGCCCGCGAACACCTCGAGCCGGCGGCCCGTTCCCAGGCCGATCGCTGCGGCGCGGTTCGAAAGCTCGTCGAGCGCCCGCCGGCCGACGTCGCCCAGGTCGACCGTCCAGTCGTTGACGTAGAGATCGACGTGCTGCATGAGCACCGCGTCGTCGTGCTCCTGGGCATGCGCCCGCATCGTCGGCAGTGCCGCGTCGCGGTCCGCCAGCGCATGGAGCAGCGAGTCGCGGATCACCCGCTGCACCGCGGCGATCGTGTTGGCCGGCAGCCGACGGCTGGCCACGATGCCGCCCAGTGGGAGCGGGCAGCCGGTCTCGGTTTCCCAGCGGCTGCCCAGGTCTTCCACGAGGGCCAGGCCGTGCTGACGCCACGTGAACCGCCCTTCGTGGATGCAGACGCCGAAGTCGGCCTGGCCGGCCGCGAGCAGCGGCATGATCTCGGAGAAGACGACATGCTCGACCCGCGTCGAGTGCGGGTGAAAGAGCGCGAAGAGGAGCGCCGCCGTCGTGAGCCTTCCCGGGCAGAGCGTCCGCTGCTCCGGGCCCGAGGGCACGGCGTTGGGCTTCGCGGACAAGAGCAGCGGTCCCACGCCGAACCCCAGCGCCGACCCGCTCGGCAGCACGAGAAAGTCGTCGGCCAGGTGCAGCGCGGCATGGAAGCTCGTCTTGGCGACGTCGAAGCCGCCGGCCAGCAGCCGGTCGTTGAGCTGCTGGATGTCGAGCAGCTCCACCTCGAACTCGAGACCCCGCCAATCCACCGCCCGCGTCATCAGGCCGTGGAAGGCGAAGGTGTCGTTGGGGCAGGTCGAGATGCCCAGGCGGATGGTGTGGCTCACGATGCCCCCGCCATGACCTGCACGGACAGTTCGGCGGCGGCACGCAGCGCGGCGGCCGTCTGCCAGTGGGCGTGATCGCGGTCGCCGGCGGCATTCGAGATGCCCCGGACGATGCCGCACGGCACTCCGCGGAGACGGCAGGCGAACGCCACGGCGAAGCCCTCCATGTCTTCCGCCACCGCCGCGGGAAACAGCCGTGTTCGCGACCGCACGTCGTCGGCGCCCGCCGACGCGGAACAAGCCGTGAGGAGCAGCCGTGCCTCCGCCGCCGTCGCGCCGTCGTCGGCACACGTGATCACGTCGCCAATCGCCGGGGATCCATCCGTGACGTCGCCCGGCCATTGGGGCCACCCGAGCACTCCGGCGGGGACGAAGTCGTCCCGCGAGCCGATGCCGATGCCGAAGCAGGCGACCTGCGTGAAGCGATACGCGCGGCCGATGGCGAGGCGGGCGTCCAGACTGCCGGCGATGCCGACGAGGACCACCCGATCCGGCCGGTGCCGCTCGAGCAGCGTCGCCGTACGGGCGGCCGCGGCCACGGGGCCGAAGCCGCAGAGCTCCATGCGGTCGTCCCGGTCGAGCGCTCGAGCCACGATGGACTCGACGCCCTGTCGTTCGAGCTGCGTCGGCACGAGAAGCAGGGTGCGGATCGTCATGACACTCGATTCTAGGCCATACCCTCGCGGCTGGCAGTCGTGGTGCCAGGAACCGTGGCGGCGGGCGGCGTGATGGATATCCTTGATCCTGGCAGGCATTGCTGGGCATGTGTGCCTGCGACTTGAGGGGCGTCTCGATGCGCATGCCAGTGACGGTGACGATCGTGCTGGTCGGCATATGCATGGCATGCATGCGTATGCCGACGTGTTCCTCGCAGGAGCCGGCGGCCGCGGCCGATCGCAGCCTGCCGTGGGTGACCGCCCCGGTCGATGCGCCGCGTGTCTCGTTCCGCACGTTCGACAGCCGGGCCGCGGCCGGCAAGGTGAGCTACCACGCCTACACGCCCGCGGCATACGACGAGCCTGACGACACCAGGCTGCCGGTGCTCTACTGGCTCCACGGCACCGGCGGTGGCGGCGCCGGCATCCGGCCTCTCGCCGAGCATTTCGGCGAAGCGATGCGGACCGGCCGCATCCCGCCGATGATCGTCGTCTTCGTCAACGGGCTGCCGGCACGGCTCTGGGCCGATTCCAAGGACGGCACATCGCCCGTCGAGACGGTGTTCATCACCGAGCTCGTTCCCGACGTCGACAGGTCCTACCGCACGATCGCCGCCCGCGACGGGCGGATCGTCGAGGGCTTCAGCATGGGTGGCTACGGCGCTGCCCGGCTGGGGTTCAAGCACCCGGACGTCTTCGCAGGCATCTCGATCCTGGCGGGAGGGCCGTTCGACCTGGAGCTGCGCGGGCCTCGCGCGAGAGATCCGCAGACGCGTGAGGCCCTGCTCCGCGACGTCTGCGGGGGCGACCTCGGTTATTTTCGGGAGATCAGCCCCCTGACGATCGCCCGCACCGCGGCGACGACGCTGCGCGACAGGCAGACGACGATCCGGCACGCCGTCGGTGACCGCGACAATACGCGAGACCTCAATCGCGGGTTTCACGAATTGATGAGGGAGCTCGGCATTCCGCACGAGTACATGGAGGTGCCGAACGTCGGGCACGACCCGCGGGCGGTCCTCGCCGCGCTCGCCGCCGACGAGGGGGCTTTCTACAGGCGGGCCCTGGGGATCGCCGCCCCCGCGCAGCAGCGGTGACATGAACTGTGGCGCCGTCGCGGGGAGGGCGTCGCCCCGGCGCTGGTTGCCATCGACCGGCAGGCATTGTGCGTTTCAAGAGTCGACTCGCCCAACCTGCTCGGGGCTGCCCACGCCCTCTCGCCGGACGTTCGCCTCGGCCCTCCCGGCCTCGGCTCTCTGCATGTCCGCTTCGCTTCGCCATCCTGGCTGCGCTCGCTCCCATAGCCCGCTCGAGGGCATGGGCAGCCCCTCGCCACGCCTTCTGATCAAGACGAGACGCAGCCACACCTTCCGAAGACGTGTGAACTCGGGATCTCTCACGAAGCCGCTGGACCGTCCAGGCCACGGTTTCTTGGCGGGACTCCGCCCGCTGGTACTCACTCGGGCATCATGCCCTGGCGCCGGTCCGCTCACACCTTCCGCAGACGCGTGTACTCGTCCATTGTCACCGTGGTGAGTTCGCCGTCGTCGCGGGCGAGGATGAGCACGTCGCTATAGACCTTGTCGTCTGGGCTGCGACGGAAGTGCAGGCCGTGCCGCCGTCGCTCGCGACGGAGCACCTTGCCCACCGTGGTCGTGCTCCAGGTCGCACTCGAGCCCACGGTCACGCCGTGCACGACCTCCACCCGATCGCCCGGCTGGAGTTGGTCGTAGAGCGTCCGCGACTGGTATTCCTCAGGGGTCATGCACGTGCTCCCGAACGGTCACACTTCCTTGCTCTCGATCCACTTCATCATCTTGCGGAGCCGGCGGCCGGTCTCCGTCAGCTTGTGCTCCCGCTCCCGCCGCCGGGTGCTCTTGAACATCGCCGCCCCGCCGCGGTTCTCCAGGATCCAGTCGCGGGCGAACTGCCCCGAGCGGATCTCCTCGAGGATCTTCTTCATCTCCTTGCGGGTCTCGTCGGTGATGATCCGCTTGCCGCGGGTGTAGTCACCGTATTCGGCCGTGTTCGACACGCTGTAGCGCATGTACTCGAGGCCGCCCTGGTAGAAGAGATCGACGATGAGCTTCATCTCGTGGAGGCACTCAAAATAGGCCATCTCCGGCTGGTAGCCCGCCTCGACGAGCGTGTCGAAGCCGGCCTTGATCAGCTCCGAGACGCCGCCGCAGAGCACCGCCTGCTCGCCGAAGAGGTCGGTCTCCGTCTCCTCGGCGATCGTGGTCTCGATCACGCCGCCCCGCGTGCCGCCGATCCCCTTGGCATAGGCCAAGCCGATCTTCTTCGTCTCCGGGCTGGCGTTCGGGCCCAGCGCGATCAGGCAGGGCACGCCGCCCCCCTTCACGTATTCGCTGCGCACCAAGTGGCCGGGGCCCTTGGGCGCCACGAGCATGATGTCGTGCCCCGGCGGCGGCTCGACCTGGCCGAAGTGGAAGTTGAAGCCGTGGCTCGCCATGAGCACGGCGCCCTTCTTGAGGTTGGGCTTGATCGACTGGCGGTAGACGTCGCCCTGCAGCTCGTCGGGCAGGAGGATGTTGACGACATCGGCCTGCTTCACCGCGTCCTCGACGCTCATCGGCTCGAAGCCGTGGCTCTTGGCGAGGTCGTAGTTGGGGCCGCCCGGCCGCTGGGCCACGACCACCTTGAGCCCGCTGTCGCGCAGGTTCTGTGCCTGGGCGTGGCCCTGGCTGCCATAGCCGATGATGGCGATGGTCTTTCCTGCAAGCGCCTTCAGGTCGGCATCAGAGTCGTAATAGATCGTCGCAGCCACGGTTCACTCCGGTGGGAAGAGATGGGAAACAATCGTTCGAGTCGTTTGAAGGCTGGATGAGGGGGAGCGTCGCCGTGACGGCCCGCGCCGCTGCCTACGCGAGCGATTCGCGGGCCGGGGCGGAGTCGGCGGGCCGGCCGCCGTCGGCCGCCTCGGTGAGCTCGCGGGTGGGAGGGCTGCCCCGCACCATGGCGATCCGACCCGTGCGCACCAGCTCCAGGATGCCCAGCGGACGCATCAGTTCGATGAAGCCCTCGATCTTCTTCTCGGTGCCGGAAATCTCGACGACGACGCTGTCGCCGGCCACGTCGACGATCCGGCCCCGGAAGATCTCCGCGAGCTCCTTCACCTGCGAGCGGGACGGCCCCGGCGGCGCGGAGACCTTTAGGAGCATGAGGTCCCGCTCGACGTAGTTGCGAGAGCTGATGTCGTCGACGCGGACGACCGTGACGATCTTCTCCAGCTGCCGGCGGACCTGGTCGAGCACCCGGTCGTCGCCTCGCAGCACGAACGTCATCCGCGAGAAGCCGGGATCCTCGGTTTCGCCGACGGCCAGGCTGTCGATGTTGTAGCCCCGGGAGGCCAGCATGCCCGACACGTGCGCCAGCACGCCCGGAACGTTTTGGACGGTGGCCGAGAGGACATGGCGCATAGGGCGATCGGCACGGCGTGCCGCCCGGGGAGGACCGGCCGGAACGGCCGGAAAAACGGCGAAAAAGGGCAGGTCGGAGTCTAGTGTGGGCTGGCGGGCGGATTCAAGCCGTGAGGGCGGCCTGCGGCCGACGGGCCGCCCGGATCGGGCCGGTGGAGCGGGAATGCCGGGCGTGCGTTGACACGGGCCGAAATTTGCCGATAGTTTGCGGTGCTCTTCACCGTGGTACCGGTCCCCGGTCCGGCCACGGCGGCGGCCCACCCGAACCTTTCCTTTCCCAGCGAGAGTACGCGAGCGTGTCGAACGTCCTGGCCCAAGAGTTGATCGAGGCGGGTGTCCATTTCGGCCACCGTGCCAGCCGCTGGAATCCGAAGATGCGGCCCTACATTCACGGCCGCCGCAACCTCATCCACATCATCGACGTCCGCGAGACGATCCGCGGCCTGCTGCGGGCGCGGAAGTACCTCAAGCAGGTCGCCTCGTCGGGGGTGCTCGTCCTGTTCGTGGGCACCAAGCGGCAGGGTGCCGAGGCCGTGGCCCGCGAGGCGGCCCGCTGCGGCATGCCCTACGTCAGCGACCGGTGGCTCGGCGGCACGCTCACCAACTTCCGCACGATCCGCAACCGGCTGGCCCGGCTCGAGGAACTCGAGGCGCTCATCCCGTCGGAGGCGTTCGGCAGCTACTCCAAGAAGATGCAGTCGTCGCTCCGTCGTGAGCACCGCAAGATGCTCCGCAACCTCGGCGGCATCCGCACCCTGTCCCGCCTGCCCGAGTGCATCGTCGTGTTCGATCCCAAGAAGGAGAAGAACGCGGTCAACGAGGCCCGCAAGATGGGGATCACGACCGTGGCCCTCATCGACACCGACTGTGACCCCGACGTGATCGACCTGCCGATCCCCGGCAACGACGACTCGATCCGCTCGATCGAACTGGTCGCCGCCCGGCTGGCCGACGCGATCCTCGAGGGCAAGGCGCAGACGGCGACCGAGTCGCAGGCCTCCGCCGAGGGCGTCGAGACCGCTGCGGCGTCCGGCGACGCCGCCAAGGCCAAGGCCGCGCCGAAGGCCCGTGCAAACGTGAAGCGGGCCGTGCCGAAGCCTCCCAAGACCTGACCTGCCGCGTCGTCATGGGACGCGGCGGCCGTCCGCCTCGCCACGCGGAGGGCAGCCTCGCCGGTGATGCACGCGGAGCCACCCGGCGTCGTCGGCAGACAGCCCGGCGGGCATTCGGCCGACACATCTGACCACCCCGAAGGAGAATCTTCATGGCTGAGATCACCGCCGCTGCAGTGATGGCCCTCCGCGACAGGACGGGCCTGCCGATGATGGAGTGCAAGAAGGCGCTGCAGGAGTGCGGCGGCAACACCGAGCAGGCCGTGGAATGGCTGCGGAAGCAGGGCGTGAAGACGCAGGCCCTCCGCGCCGACCGCGAGACCTCGACGGGCCGCCTGGCGGTCTACACCGACATGGCCAAGGGCGTCGGTGCGATGATCGAGATGAAGTGCGAGAGTGCTCCAGTCGCCGGGAGCCCCGATCTCAAGGAGTTCGTCAACGACATCGCCAAGACGCTGGCGCTGGGCCCCGGCGCGAAGACGCCGGCCGATCTGCTCGCCCAGAAGAGCCTCGCCCACCCTGGCCGCACGCTCGGCGAACTGAAGGACGACCTCTTCAACCGCATGCGGGAGGTCTTCGACCTCTCCCGCATCTGCCGGATCGACGCCCCCTGCGGCGGCTACGCCCATCACGACGGCTCGAAGGCGGCGCTCGTCGAGGTGACGGGCACCACCTCGGCGGCGAACGCGGCCGAGGTCGCCAAGGACGTCGCCATGCACGTCGTCGCCATGGCGCCGCAGGCACTGGCGAAGGAGGACCTCGACCCGGCCGTCGTCGAGAAGGAGCGGGAGATCCTCAGCGACGCGGCCCGGAAGGAAGGGAAGCCGGAGAACATCATCGCCAAGATGATCGAGGGTCGTCTCCGCAACTTCTTCAGCCAGTGCGTGCTGCTGGAGCAGCCGTTCGTGAAGGACGACAAGCAAAGCGTCGGCCAACTCGTGAAGTCGGCGGGGCTCACCGTGAAGCGGATGGAGAACTGGCGGATCGGCGGCTGACGCCCCGACCGCCCCCCGCCTTCTCCGGCTCCGGAGAGGGAGATCGCGATGGAAGCCGGCCCCTACCGCCGCGTGCTCCTCAAACTCTCCGGCGAAAGCTTCGCCCGGCAGGGTGAGCGCGGCATCTCCATGGAGGAGGTGCTGCACATCGCCCGGCAGACGGTGCTCGCCGCCGCCCGCGGCACACAGCTGGCCGTGGTGATCGGCGGCGGCAACATCCTCCGCGGCGCGTCGTTCACCTCGGGCAACACCGGGGTGCAGGAGGCGACGGCGCACTCGATGGGGATGCTCGCCACCGTGATCAACGGGCTGGCGCTGCAGGACGCCCTCGAGAGCCTCTGCGTGCAGACGCGGCTGATGACCGCGATCCGCATGGACGGCGTGGCCGAGCCCTACATTCGCCGCCGGGCCCGACGGCATCTCGAGAAGGGCCGGATCGTGATCCTGGCCGCCGGCACCGGCAGCCCGTTCGTCACCACGGACACCGCCGCCGCCCAGCGGGCGCTGGAACTCGACGCCGACATCCTGATGAAGGCCACCCGCGTCGACGGCGTCTACTCCGACGATCCCGAGAAGAACCCCCACGCCATGCTCTATCGCGAGCTCACCTACCAGCAGGTGCGCGAGCAGAATCTGCGGGTGATGGACGCCACCGCGATCTCGCAATGCATGGAGCACGCCATGCCGATCCTCGTCTTCAATTACCGCCGCGAGGGCAACATCGAGCGGGCCGTCTCCGGCGAGCGGGTGGGCACGCTGGTGGGGGTCAGGCGCGAATGACGCAGCCGCGCGGCGACCACGAGCACCAGCACCACCATCACTACGCGTGGTGGCTGATCATGTGCCTGTGCGGCGTCGACTACTTCAGCACCCTCGGCTACCAGCCGTCGATCGCGTTCGAAGGCGCCGGCACGCTGGCTCCCATCGCGACGCTGATCCTGGTGCTGGTGACGCTCCTGGGCGCGCTGCCGGTCTACCGGCACGTGGCGGGCGAGACGCCCGACGGCGTCGGCTCCATCGGCATGATCGAGCGTCTGTTCCACGGCTGGTCGAACAAGATCGTGGTGCTCGTGCTGATCGGCTTCGCCGCCACTGACTTCGTCATCACGAAGACCCTCTCCGCCGCCGACGCCGCGGCGCACCTCATCAGCAACGCCTACTACGAGGCCGCGGCTCCCGCCTTCATGCGCGGCCAGGTCGCCGTCACCTGCTTCCTGCTGCTGCTGCTGTGCGCCATGTTCCTCAAGGGGTTCAGCGAGGTCGTCGGACTGGCGCTCGTGCTCGTCGTCGCCTACCTGGGGCTCACGGCGATCGTCGTCGGCGCGGGGCTCGTCCACATGCTCACCCACCCGGACCTGCTGCGGCACTGGTTCGGCGAGATCACGGCCGGCAACTACCACCTGGAGCACGCGCCGATCGGCGGCAGCGGCCCGTGGGTGGCGCTGGGGATCGCCTGCATCGTGTTTCCGAAGCTGGCGCTCGGCATGAGCGGCTTCGAGACAGGCGTACTGCAGATCCACCTCATGCAGGGCACGCCGGAGGATCCCGAGAACCCCGCGGCGCGGATCGCCAACACGCGGAAACTGCTGCTCGCGGCGGCCCTGATCATGTCGGTGTTCCTCATCGGGTCGTCGCTGGTCACCGGCACCGACACGCTCATCCCCGCCGACGAACTCCGGCTGGAGCCGGTGAAGGGCAAGGCCATGGACCGGGCGCTGGCCTACCTCGCCCACGGCGAGAGCCCGCATCCGATCTGTCCGCTCTTCGGGCGGGCGTTCGGCACGGTCTACGACGTGAGCACGATCCTCATCCTCTGGTTCGCCGGAGCCTCGGCGATGGCGGGCCTGCTCAACATGGTGCCGCGCTACCTGCCGCGGTACGGCATGGCGCCGGAGTGGGCGGCCGCCTACCGGCCACTCGTGGTGTCCTTCACCATGATCAACCTGCTCGTCACCTGGGCCTTCCGCGCCGACGTCTCGGCCCAGGGCGGCGCCTACGCCACCGGTGTGCTCGTGCTGATGACCAGCGCCGCCGTCGCCACCCTCGTCGACATCAGCCACAAGAAGCCGACCGACGCCCGGGGCGTGCTGCGGCGGCGGGCCGGCATCGGCTATTTCTTCCTCGTGTGCCTGGTGTTCATCTACACGACGATCGCCAACATGATCGAGCGGCCTGACGGCATCGTCATCGCCTCGATCTTCATCGCGTGCGTGCTGGCGATCTCGCTGTTCTCGAGGTTCCGCCGGGCGGAGGAGCTCCGGCTCAAGGAGTTCCGGTTCGCCGACGACGCCGCCCGGATGCTCTGGACCGACATCTGCCTCGACGGCACGTTCCAGGTGCTCGTGCCGCATCGCCCCGGGCAGCGGTCGCTCGCCGAGAAGGAGGCGGAGATCCGCCGCAAGCACCGCATCCCCCAGGGCGTGCCGATCGTCTTCCTGGAGGTGCATTACGGCGATACCAGCGAGTTCGAGAACGCCCCGATCATCGGCGTCCGCCAGGAGGGGGACTTTTTCGTCATCACCGCCCACGACTGCGTCTCGGTGTCGCACACGATCGCCCAGTTGGCGATGGAGATGACGAAGAACGGCTCGCCCCTCGACATCGTGTTCGGCTGGAGCAAGGGGGACCGGCTCAAGCTCGCGCTGGACTTCCTGCTCTTCGGGCGGGGCGACGTGCCCAACCGCGTGGTCGACCTGCTCGACGCGGCGATCCCCGACCCCGACAGGCGGCCCACCGTGATCGTGGGATAGCCGCCGCCGTCGGTCGCGGCGCGTGGGCGAGACTTGCTTCCCGGGGGAGCGGCCTGCCAGAATTGAGCTCGGGCGGTGCTGCCACCGCACGCGAGCCACCCCGGGAGCACCACCGCCCATGCCGGCCGACGACATCCTGCTGGACGCCGAGGAACGAATGGAGAAGGCGGTCGACGTCTTCCGCCACGCCCTCACGGGCATCCGCACCGGGCGGGCCAATCCAGGCCTGGTCGACACGCTCCGCGTCGAGGTCTACGGCTCTCCCACACCGATCAAGGCCCTGGCCAGCGTCGGCGCCCCCGAGCCCAACCAGATCGTCGTGCGGCCCTTCGACCCCGGCACGCTCAAGGACATCGAGAAAGCGATCCAGGCCAGCGACCTGGGGCTCAATCCCCAGAGCGACGGCCGCCTGATCCGCATCACGATTCCCGCGCTCTCCACCGACGTGCGGCGCAAGATGACCGCGCGGATCAAGGAACTCGCCGAGGAGGCCCGCGTGGCCATCCGCAACGTGCGCCGCGACGGCAACAAGGCCGCCGACACCGAAAAGACCGACGGCACGCTCACCGAAGACGACTGCGAGTCGACCAAGGAGGAGGTGCAGGAGCTCACCAAGAAGTACGAGGCCAAGGTGGGCGATCTCGCGAAGGCCAAGGAAGCGGAAGTGATGGAGCAGTGAGCGACGGGATCCCTCTCTTTCTTCCCGTCCAGGTGACGCAGCATGGCCGACCCAGTGGCTGACGCAGTGCCGGTGCGGCTCGACGGCGTCGTCAAGCGGTACGGCGGCCGCACGGTGCTCGACGGCGTGTCGCTGGAGGTGACGCCCGGAGTCACCGGGCTCGTCGGCCCCAACGGCGCCGGCAAGAGCACGCTCGTGCGGGCGATCCTCGGTCTCGTGCGGCTGGCGGCTGGCAGCGTGCGGGTCTTCGGCCTCGATCCGCTCCGCGAACCGCGGCGGGTGCGGGCGCTCGTGGGCGTCGTGCCCGAGGACGAGTGCTCCGTGCCCGGGCTCTCCGGGGTCGAGATGGTACGGTACGCCGCGCGGCTGTGCGGCCTCCCGGGCACCGAGAGCCTGAGGCGGGCACACGAGGTACTCGACTGGTGCGACGCCGGCCAGGAGCGGTACCGACCCGTCGAGACGCTCTCGGTCGGCACGCGGCAGAAGGTGGCCTTCGCCGCCGCGATCGTGCACGACCCGCGCATGGTGATCCTCGACGAGCCCACCAACGGGCTCGATCCGCTGGAGCGCCGCGCGATGCTCGGCCGGCTCGTGACGCTGGCCCGCGACCACGGCAAGACGGTGTTCGTCTCCACGCACGTGCTGCCGGACGTGCAGTCGATCTGCGACCGGGTCGTGGTGCTCGCCCGCGGCCGCGTGCGGCTCGCCGGCACGGTCGACGCCCTCACCCGGCTCGGAACGCCGACCCACAGGCTCGAGGGCGACGGGCCGCTCGAGGATCTGGCACGGCTGCTCAACGCCCGCGGCGTGAAGGCCCGCCACTGCCCCCTTGATCCGGCCGGCGACGCCGAGTGCGTGCTGCTGGAGCCCCCGGGAGACGATCGCGTCGGGGTCGTGTGGGGGGCGGCCCGCGACGCGGGCGTCGTCATCCGCGCATTGGGACCGGCCGTGCGGCCGTTGGAGGAGGTCTTCGTCGGAGCGCTTCGCGATGCGGACGCGGCGGACGAGTGGGAGGCCACCCATGCCGCTCCATGACGTGGGCTACCGGCCCTGGTCCGGCGCCCGGCTGGGCCCCTCCTCGGCCATCGGCGTGATCGCCACGACGGGCATCCGCCTGGCATGGACGAGCCGCTGGCTGCGGCGACTCGTGTTCTTCGCCTGGAGCCCGGCGCTGGTATTCGCCACAAGCTTCTTCGCGTTCGAGCAGGCGATCGACGAGGGCCGGCTGACGACGATGCGCGAGGCGGCCCGCGCCGGCCGCAATCTCGACGGCGTGGGCATGCTCGGCACGGTGCTGGCCGACTCCCTCGGCAGGCAGCAGCGTGCCGAACAGGTTCTCCGCGGGCAGGAGCGGCGGACCGCCACCACGCAGGAGGACGTCAAGGTGGACATCGCCCAGACCC
>JBILVO010000083.1:0-16880 GCA_044370415.1 Pirellulales bacterium | reverse complement strand
CGCCGGAGGCGACCGGCGAGAACCCCAGGGCGGCGAGGTAGGGCTCGGCCTGCCGCGGCATGACCGGCAGCACGATCCCGAAGCCGAGCAGGTCGATGAACACCGTGAGGAACACGACCAACAGCGCGGCGCGGCGGGACGCATCGGGCGCCGCGGCAGCATCCGAGCCGCCGGGGGCGGCCGTCGAGGGATGGGGGGCTGGCATGCGCGGTAGACTCCTGGCCGATCGTGACCGGATGCGTTCCGGCCGGACTCCCGGCCGCGCGACGCAACGGCCCGGCCCGTCCGCCGCGCGTCACCCACCGCGGTCAGGGAGCATCGCGAGACAGCATGAGGAAGACCGCTACGCCCGCCCAATCGCCGGACGCCGATTCCCGCAGCCTACCCGATGGGACCATGAGCGTCTCGGAGGTGACGGCCCGCGTCAAGGAGCACCTCGAGTCGCGGTTTGCCGACGTCTGGGTGGCGGGAGAGATCAGCAACCTCGTCCGCGCCTCCTCGGGGCACGTCTACCTGTCGCTCAAGGACGACGCCGCCCTGCTGCGGGCCGTCGTCTGGCGGGGCACGCTGCCACAGCTGGCGATCGAGCCGGCGGACGGCATGGAGGTGGTCTGCCACGGACGGATCGAGCTGTACCCGCCGCGCGGCACCTACCAACTCACGATCGACCGGCTGCACGCCGTGGGGACCGGCGCCCTCGAGGCGCGGCTCCGCAAGCTCCATGCAACGCTCGAACGGGAAGGGCTGTTCTCGCCCGCCCGCAAGCGGCCGATCCCCGCCTTCCCGCGGCGGATCGCGGTCGTGACGAGCCCGACCGGCGCCGCGATCGCCGACTTCCTCCGCACGCTCTTCTCCCGGTGGCGGTGCGCCGAGGTGATCGTGGTGCCCTCGCGGGTGCAGGGGGCCGGCGCCGCGGAGGAACTGGCCGCCGCGCTCGCCGCCGCCGCCCGGCTCGCGCCGGCCGTCGACGTGATCGCGCTGGTCCGCGGCGGGGGCAGCCTCGAGGATCTGTGGAGCTTCAACGAGGAGACGCTCGTGCGCGCGATCGCGGCGTCGCCGATCCCGGTCGTCTCGGGCGTGGGTCACGAGATCGACGTCACGCTCGCCGATCTCGTGGCCGACCTCCGCGCACTCACGCCCACGGACGCGGCGGTGAAGGTCTCGCCCGACGGCCGCCAGGTGGCGGCGGCGCTCGACGGGCTGGCCACGCGGCTGCAGACGGGGCTGCTGCGGCGGGTGGATCTCGCCCGCGACCGCATCGGCCAGGTGGCGCGGTCGAGGGTCTTCGCCGATCCCGCCATCCTCGTCCGCGACCGCGCCGCGGTGATCGAGCAGCACGCGGCGCGGCTGCAGCGGCTGGCCACGGCGGCCGTGGGCCGCGGCCGTGAGCGGCTGGCGGCCGCGGCCGGCCGGCTCGAGGCTGGCAGCCCGCTCAAGCTGCTGGCCCGCGGCTGGTCGGTCACCGCCCTGGCCGACGGCGAGCCTCGCCAGGCGCTCCGTTCGGTCGCGGGCATCTCTCCCGCCGACCTGCTCGTCACCCAACTGACCGATGGACGCATCTGGAGCCGCGTGGAAAGGATCTCGCACGATGACCGCCCTGCCTGACGAATCCGCACAGCCCCCGCATGCCCCCCAGCCCGCAGGGCCGACATTCGAGTCGGCGCTGGCGGATCTGGCCGAGCTGGTGGGCCGGCTCGAATCGGGAACGCTGGGTCTGTCGGAATCGATCGCCGCCTACGAAAAGGGCGTCTCGCTGCTGCACGGCCTGCACGAGCAGCTCGCGGCAGTGGAGGAGCGGGTGCGGACGCTCGTGCGCGTCGACGAGCAGGGCCGCCCGATCCTGACCGCCACCGCCCCCGGAACTGCCGGAGCGGAAAAGTCAGCCGGCGCGGACGCGCCTGCGGGAGCGGACAAGCCGGCCCGCGGGACCGCGCGAGCCGGCCGGGCAAAACGGCTCCCCGGGATGGACGATGCCGAGGGGCCGACTTAGGATTTCGCTCGTGTTCGGGCACCGGCGACGCACCCGCGTCCCCGGTCCTCGGCCCCCCGGATGTCCGGCAAGCGGTGCCTCGGCGGCCGCCGGCGATTCTTCCGGGTTCCATCCATTGGGGCGTCGTCATGGAGGTTCGTCCCGAGCGGCCGACTGCTGCCCGCGGCGCCGCGTCGAGCCTCGCGGTGCCGCCGAGCGGCCCCGCCGATCTCGACGCCGTCGTAACGCGCTCCCTGGAGCGGGTCCGCGCGTTCATCGAGCCGCGGCTCGACGCGGCACTGCGGCCCACGCCGGCGACGCCACCGCGGCTGGTCGAGGCGATGCGACACGCGTTGCTCGCTCCGGGCAAGCGACTCCGGCCGGCGCTGGTGCTCTGGTCCGCCGCCGCGTGCGCCGGCGGCAGCGACGACGAGGCCGGCGACTGCGCGGCCGGGGCCGAGGCGGAGGCGTGGGACGCCGCCGCTCCGGCGGCCGTGGCGGTGGAGATGATCCACGCCTACTCGCTGGTGCACGACGACCTCCCGGCCATGGACGATGACGACCTCCGCCGCGGGCGGCCGACCTGCCACCGGGCGTTCGACGAGGCCACCGCCATCCTCTGCGGCGACGCACTGCAGGCGCTCGCCTTCGAGACGCTGGCGCGGGGGCTGCCCGCCGCCGTGGCCGCGCGCGGCTGCCTGGTGCTGGCCCGCGCCTCGGGCCCCGAGGCGCTCGTCGGCGGCCAGGCTGACGACCTCGCTGCCGAGCGGGGCTGGATCAGCGACCCCCTCGCCATGCCCCCGCACGAGCGGGTGGCGTGGCTCGAGCGGATCCACAGCCGCAAGACCGGGGCCCTGTTCCTGGCCTGCCTGGAACTCGGCGGGCTGGCCGTGGCGGGCGACCAGCGGCAGCTCGCCATGCTGGCTGCCTACGGACGCCGCTTCGGCCTCGCCTTCCAGATCGCCGACGACATCCTCGACGCCGAGGGCACGGAGGCTGCGGTTGGAAAGCGAGTGGGCAAGGACACCGAACGCGGGAAGCTCACGTTCCCTTCGGTGATCGGCCTCGAGGAAAGCCGCAGCCGCGGACTAACGCTGGCCGGTGAGGCGGTCGACGCGGTCGCCGACCTCGGCGAGCCTGCCGCGGACCTCGCCCGGCTGGCCCGCTGGATCGTCCTGCGGAATCACTGAAAAACCGCGAAAAGCAGCCCAGTTCGACGCAACCGGATATAACTGTACGTGTCAGGAAGCCCTTCGCACCCGAGGACGGGAACAGGACGTTCCCCTGAGCAGATGGCCACGATCCTGCCCGCGATCATGTCCCCCCGCGACCTGCAGGGGCTTTCCATGGACGACCTCGAGCGGCTCGCCGCCGAGATGCGCAAGGCCCTCTGCGAGGTGGCTGCCAGCCGCACGGCCCACTTTGCCTCGAACCTGGGCGTAGTGGAACTGTGCCTGGCCCTGCACCGCGTCTTCGACTTCAGCCGCGACCGGCTGATTTGGGACACCGGGCATCAGATCTACCCCCACAAGCTGATCACTGGAAGGTTTGGCCGGTTCGGCACGATGCGGACCAAGGGCGGCCTGATGGGCTACCCGAACCCGGACGAGAGCCCGTATGACCTGTTCATGACCGGCCACGCGGGCTGCAGCGTGTCGACCGCCCTGGGGCTCGCCAGTGGCGACGACCTGTGCGGCCGGGGAGACCGCCGCGCCGTGGCCGTGATCGGCGACGGGGCGCTGCCGTCGGGCATCGTGTTCGAGGCGCTCAACAACGCCGGCTTCCTCAAGAAGCGGCTGATCGTGATCCTCAACGACAACCGCATGTCGATCTGCCCGCGAGTGGGCGCGCTGGCGGAATACCTCGACGTGATCCGCACCAACCCCTGGTACCGGGGCATCCGCGACCAGGCGCAGGAGCTGATCAAGGGCGTGCCGATGGTGGGTGGCCCGATGGAGCGGATGCTCGCGAACGTGAAGGATTCGCTGAAGGCGACGCTGCACGGCGGCATGCTCTTCGAGTCGCTCGGTGTGCGGTATTTCGGTCCCGTCGAGGGGCACTCCCTGCCGACGCTGATCCGCTACCTCGAGATGGTCAAGGACGCGGAGGGGCCGATCCTGCTCCACGTGCTCACCGAGAAGGGGCACGGCTTCAAGCCGGCTGAGGACGATCCTGTCTTCTTCCACACGCCGGCGCCGTTCGAGTGCGACGACGACGACTGCATCATCTCCATCAAAAAGTCGTCATCCCCGGCCTACACCGACGTCGCCAGCGCCGCGATCGGCACGAGCATGCGACGCGACCCGCGGGTCACCGTGCTCACGGCCGCCATGTGCCAGGGCAACAAGCTCGAGAAGGTCCGCGAGGAGTTTCCCGAGCGGTTCTTCGACGTCGGCATCTGCGAATCGCACGCGGTGGCGTTCGCCGCCGGCCAGGCCAAGGTCGGCTGCCGGCCGATCGTCGACATCTACAGCACGTTCCTGCAGCGGTCGTTCGACCAGATCTTCCAGGAGGTCTGCCTGCAGAACCTGCCTGTCGTGTTCATGCTCGACCGGGCCGGCCTCACCGGCCCCGACGGCCCCACGCACCACGGCGCCTTCGATATCGGCTACCTGCGGCTGTTTCCCAATCTCGCCGTGCTGGCCCCCGGCGACGAGCACGACCTCACGGCGATGCTCGACTGGGCGCTCGCGCACAACGGCCCGGTCGCGATCCGCTACCCCAAGGCCGTGGCCGAACGGATGCCGGGCGTCCGCAGCCCGATCGAGCAGGGGCGGTCCGAGCAGCTCGTGACGGGCGGCGACGGGCTGATCGTGGCGTGCGGGACACTGCTGGGAGCGGCGCTCGAGGCCGCGACGGTGCTGCGCGAGGAGGGGCTGTGCGTGGGCGTCGTGAACGCCCGGTTCGTCAAGCCGCTCGACCCGCGGATCACGGAGTGGATCGAGGCGGCGCCATGGACGGTGACCGTCGAGGAGAACGCGCTGCCGACAGGCTTCGGCGGGGCGGTGCTGGAGGCGGTCAACGACGCCGGAGTCCATGCGGGGCCGATCCTGCGGCTCGGGCTGCCGGACAGGTTCGTCGAGCACGGCGAGCGTGGCGAGTTGCTGGCCGACCTCGGGCTCGACGCAGCCGGAATCGCCGCCGCCTGCCGCCGGCTGGGCGGCCGCGAGCAGATGGGCCTCCGGGCACACGCCGACGCGGCCGCGTCCCACCGCTGACGCCTCGTCTCCGCTCGCCACGCCGGTGATGGCGCCGGCCCGCCTGTCAGGAACCGCGATTCCCCATGACCACGAGTTCTCGCCTGCGTCCAGGGCAGCCGTCACCAGCGGCGCTGGGGGTGGTGATCGTCGGCCCGGCCGGCATGCCCGCCGTCGCGGACGAGGCGACGCGGCTGCAACGGCGGCTCGGCGCGGCGGGGCATGCGGTGGAGTGCCGGCTGGTCGAACGGGCCGCCTGGGGCCAGGGCCGCTTGCAGCCCGACCGCGGGCCGTGCGCCGACCTGGTCGTCGTGCTCGGCGGGGACGGCACGATCCTGCGAACCGCCCGCTGGATGGGCTACGAGCAGGTGCCCGTGCTGGGATTCAACCTCGGCACGCTCGGCTTCCTGGCGGACTTCTCCAGCAGCGAGGCGGAGGCATGCCTCGACGACATCGCGGCAGGGCACTTCCGGCTCGTGGATCACCTCATGCTCGAGGCCGAGATCATCCGCGACGGCGCGACCATCCACCGGGAACTGGGCCTCAACGAGACGTCGCTCCTGGCCGGCCCCCCCTTCTCCATGATCGACATCTGCCTGTTCGTGGACGGCGAGATCGCCACCACCTACCGCAGCGACGGGCTGATCGTCAGCACGCCGGTCGGCTCGACCGCCTACAACCTCTCCGCGGGCGGCCCGATCGTCCGCAAGGACATCGACGCCTTCGTGTTCACCCCGCTCAATCCACACACGCTCACCAACCGCACCGTCGTCGACTCGGCCGACCGAACGTACGAGGTGCTCCTGCCCAAGCCCAACGAGGGCTCGGCCTGCGTGGTCGACGGCCACGTCATCACCGGCCTCGAGGCCGCGGACCGGGTCCGCATCCGCCGCGCCATTCCCCGGTTCTCGCTCGTGGAGACGCGGACCCACGGCTACTACCGCACGCTGCGCGACAAGCTCCAGTGGGGCGGCGGCATGCGGACCGCGACCCGCGCCCCCAGTGGAGGCCCGTCATGACCCGACAGCGTGAGGACGTCGTGACGGGATGCCGGCCCCACGGCCGGCGCCTCCCGCCACGGCTGGCGGCGACGGCGGGGCTCGTCATCTGGGCGGCGGCGGGCGGCGCGACGGCGGCGGAACCCGGTGCCGCGGTGCGGCTCGAGTATCGCTTCCTCGCGGGGGAGACGCTCGACATGGACGTATCGCACCGGGCGCTCACGGAAACCACGGTCGGCTCCACGGCCCAGACCACCGAGACGGCGACCGACTCCCGGAAGAAGTGGCGGGTGCTGGCGGTCGACGGCGAGGGCCACGCCACGCTCGAGCATTCGGTCGACGACGTCACGATGACGTCGCGCACCAGCGACCGCGGGCAGGTGCGGTGGAGCAGCAGTGGCCAAGAGCCGCCGCCCCCCGGCTACGAGCAGGTGAAGTCGAGCCTCGGCGTGCCGCTGTCCCGGCTCGTCGTCGACCGCAGCGGCCGCATCCTCGACCGCCGCGACCTGCGGCCCTGTCCCCCGTCGAGCACCGGCGACCTCGTGGTCGTGCCCCTGCCCGAGGAGGCCGTGGCCGAGGGCGCCGACTGGATCGTGCCGCAGGAGGTCGTCGTCGAGCTCCCCGGCAATCAGCGGAAGGCCGTGCGGACGCGACTGCGCTACCGCCTCGAGAGCGTCCGCGACGGCATCGCCACCATCAGCGTCGACACGACGGTACTCACCCCCGTCGACGACCCGCGGGTCGAGTCGCGGCTGATCGAGCGGATCTGGAACGGCACGATCGAGTTCGACGTCGACCGCGGCCGTGTCGTCAGGCGGACCACAGGCATCGACCGGCGCGTGGTCGGCTTCGAAGGCCCGGAATCGAGCGTACGCTACAAGGCGAGCCTCGAGGAAAGGCTCGTCGACCGCCGCGACGCCCCCGCGTCGCGAGGATCACCCGTGAGGTGATGGCGGAACGAATGCGTCGCAGGCGGACTCCGGCGGCGGTCCGCGGTCCGCGACGTTCAGCCCGCCCGAAGAACGTCCTCGACGCGGCGGATCGCCTCCTCGACGTCCCACGTCGCGTCGGCCAGCACGATCTTCGACCGCTGCGACACCCACTCGTCGACCGCCTTCTGCGCCGCGATCACGGTCGAGTGGCTGCGACGTCCGAAGTATGCCCCGATCTCCGTGAGCGCCGAACTGGTGTGCCGCCGTGCCAGGAACATCGCCAGCATCCGCGGATGATTGACGATCCGGGCCCGCCGCGACGATTGCAGCGATCCCGTCTCGATCCCGAACGCGGCACAGACGGCCCGCTCGATGTCGGCCAGCCGCACGCTCCGGGAACTGGCCCGCACGAGGTCGGCCAGGGCCTCCTCGGCGACCTCCGGCGTCACGGGCAGGCCCAACATGTGGCTGGTGGCCTCCAGCCGATTGACGGCCCCGATGAGCTCGCGGGCATGCCGCGTCATGCTCGTGGCGACGTAGTGGCAGACCTCGGCGGGCAGCGTCAGACCGCGACGTGTGGCGATCCCCGCCACGATGCCGCGGCGGACGTCGTAGTCGGGAGGCTCGATGCGGGCGGTCATGCCGCCACGGAGCCTGGTCACGAGGTCGGGGCCGAGGAAGTCGAGGGCCGCGAGGTCGCGGTCGGCGGCGAACACGATCTGCCGCCCATGTCGATGAAAGGCGTCGACCGTCTGCTGCAGCTCCAGGGTCGTCGCCCGCTTGCCCGCGAAGAACTGGAGATCATCGATCACGAGCAGGTCGGCCTGGCGGCAGGTGCGGCGAAAGCCGGGCAGGCCACCACCGTGAAGCGCCTGAAGGAAGCCGGTCGTGAACTGTTCGGCGGAGAGGACCAGCGCCGTCGAGCCGGGATGGAGTCCGCGAAATTGCCCACAGATGCCCTCGAGCAGATGGGTCTTGCCCACGCCGCTGGGGCCGTGGACGAGCAGGGGCGACATCTCACCCGGTCGCGCCGCGGCCAGTTCCGCCGCGGCATGCGCCATGCGGTTGCTCGGCCCCACCACGAATGCGGCGAGTTCCGCGCATCCCCGCCTCATGAAGCCGCTGGACGCAGCGGGCACGGCCCCCGACACCACGATTCCTCTCGGACCATGCTCCGGTGACGACGGCGGCCGACGTCGCGAACCTGCCCGGTCGGCCCCCGGCTCGATGTCCCGCGCAACGCCCGCTTCGCCCCGCCGCTGGGCCGGTCGTGCGGGCAGCCGGGGAACGTCGGCTCGGGCCGCTGCGCGCCGGCCAGGCCGGGCCGCCACCTCGCTGGTGGCCCCTTCGTCCCGCGGCGTGAGAGCGGCCGCCGGCTGGACGGCGGTCGCCGCCCGCCAGACCACGGTCGCGGCGGCCCCGCAGACGGCCCGCGCCACAGCCTCCACGTCGGACCGGAACGTTCGCCGCAGCCATTCCTGGGCGAAGACGTTGCCCGCGGTCACCACGACGCAGGGCAGCTCCCGCGGCGTGGTGCCGTCGCCCGCGGCCGGAACGGCCCCGACACCGATCGAGACGCCGTCGCCGAACCAGACGCCATACCGCTCGTCGCCGAGTCGTTGGCGGAGGGCTTCCTCCACGAGCCGGCCCCTGGCGGTATCCAGCGGTGAATCAAGCGCGGGATCGGCTGCGGGAGCCGCAGCCGCGGCCTTCGGCGCCGAGTCGCCCACGTGTCGCCCCCGCGTCTGCCTGATTCCCGATGCTTTCGCCATGGGCTTCCTTCACCAGGCGACGGTCTCGCCCCGCCGCCCCGCGTTCATCCTGCCACGCGCTCGTCCGTGAAATGAATCGCCGGTCACTCGCATGTGACCGGCGACCATGTGATCCGGGCGGCGAGTATAGGAGTGACAGCAGTGCTGTCAAACCTCCGCAGCATCTCCGCGGCACGGGGCATGCGCACCGCGTGCCGACGCGCGATGGGCATGCACGATGCCACTCGTCGCGCTGTGTTCCGCGCCGTCCGCGAATGCCATGCGGGGCCGTGCACAAACTGTGCGAAACGGCAAAACATCGCAGAAAAGCGGGTCGGGCACGAACGTCCGGATTTTCCTATACTGCGTGCGGCTTCGGCTCCGCTGCGGCGGAGGCGGCACGCCGGCGGGCGATCCCGGCCTGGCGTCGAACTGCGGCCCGCTGATCCCCGCTGGTGGCCGGCGCGGCAGCTGGTGCCGACGCGGACGTTCCGGCACGGACTTTCATCGATCGATACAGCGATCGACCCAACGGTCGACGCACGTGGCCCGACACAGGTGGCCCACATCCGCCGCCCAAGGAGCAGCACGCATGACCGCGGCACGCCGATCGTTCGCTTCCGGTGCCGAGGAGTGCCGAGCCGCCGCGGGTGGCCGGCAGGTCGTCTGTTTGAGGGCTCTCCGGTCTCGGGCTGCTCGGCGGTGCGGTCTGCTCTGCGCGGCGATGGCGCTCGTGGCGGTGTCCGCGATCGCTGCAGTCTGGCGGGATGCCGTCGCGGCCGATGCCGCGCCACCCCCCGCCTCACCTCCAGCACAGTCCGCGCCGGCGGATCAGCCATCGCCCCCATTTCAGCCGCAGGAACTCTCGATCGGCGAGCCGATTTCGCTGCCCAACGCCACGCCGCTCCAGCCCTCGAGGACAACACCCGCTCCATCCCCCCTGCCGCCGTCGCCGGGCAGGATCCCGGCGATGCCTGCACAGCCCGCGGCGGCGGCCGGCACCGGCTGGCTGGGGCTCGCGGTCGACGACACGCTGCTCACGGGCCGCCTCGTCGTGGTGGAGGTGGCCGCCGACAGCCCGGCCGCCACGGCGGGCGTGCGGCAGCAGGACGTTCTGCTGGCGATCAACGGTGCCCATGTCCAGACCGCCGACGAGATGGCCGCCGCCCTGGCGGCGATCGCCCCGGGCCAGAGGGTGAACGTGGCCGTGGGACGCGACAGCAGGGTCGACGACCTGGTGCTCACGGCTGCGGCCCGGCCCGTCGAGGCCCGCTCGCGAAACTGGCAGTCGACCTCCGCCGTCGATCCGGCCGCGACAACACGGTCGGTGCTCGCCCCCAACGACGTCCCGTCGCCTCCCGCAGCCGCAAAGCCCCTGGCCATGATTCCGGCAGCCACGATTCCCTCAGCCATGATCCCGGCAGCCACGCCACCCCCGGCCACGGATGCTCCAGCGGCCTCGCTGCCGCCCACCCCGCCGGCCGTGTTTGGCGCCGCCGCGGTTCCCTCGCTCGCGACGGCTGTGCCGCCCTCAGCGCCGTCGCCGGCCGCTGCTGCCCCGGCTGTTCCAGCGTTCGTGCCCGCGGCCCCGACGGCCTCGGCGTACCAGCCGGCGACTCCCGCTCCCGCCGCCTTCGCACCCGCGGCTGCATTGGCGGCGGCCGCCCCCGCGCAACTGCCGCAACCGGCGGCGGCGACCGCGTCGCCCGCCGGAGGCCGGCTGGCCCTTGGCGTGCGGACCGTTCCAGTCGACCCCGCGGTGCAGTCACGGTTCCAGATGGCCGACACCCGCGGCGCCTACGTGATCGGCGTGGTGGAGAACCTTCCGGCCGCACGGGCGGGGGTGCCGCCGGGCAGCGTGATCGTGGCGCTCAACCAACAGCCCGTGCGGTCCCCGCAGGACCTGACACAGCTGGTGACGCACGGCCCGGCGGGTACTCCGGTGACGCTCCAGTACGTCCTGCCGGGCGGCGAGTCACGGCACGCCAGCGTCGTGCTGCAGTCGCTCGATGAGCCGCTGGAGCGGGCGCTGGTCGGCGACGCCTCCGACCCGCGGCCCGTGGTTCCCACGCCGCTCCAAACCCCGCCTGTGCCGCAGGTGGCCCGGCGCGTCGCTCCGGCCGCGGCGTTCAGGCCGGCCGACGACGGCTCGACCATCATCCGGCTCGAGGCGGCGCTGCGCCGCATGACGGAGCAGCTCGAACGGGTCGATCGTCGTCTCGAACAGCTCGAATCGCGTCGCTAGCTGGCTGTGGAAAAAGCCCTCCCTGGCCTTTTTCCACACAGGGCGAGCGGCGACAAAGCCGAGGTTTTTCGGCGCTCGCTGCCGCCGCCTCCAGCGGCGGATGACTTTATCCACGGGCTCCTAGGCCGCGGGGCGGTCGGCGTGTCGCTCCTCGGCGGCGATGCCGCACCGGGCCAGCTCGTCCTCGAGCGACACCCCCTCGGGCCCGCGCACAAGCGCGGCGCGACGGGCGTGCCGCGAGGGCTCCTTCCGCACGATCGTCTCGCCATGCCGGCGGGTCCGAGACGTCGCCCAACCCTCGGCGTCGTCCGACAGTCGCACGAGCAGACGTTCGATGCCGGCCCGGTAGTGCTCGATCCCGTCGCGGTCGAGATTCGCCGGCACGCGGATGGCCCGGCTCACGACCGCCCGCGCCCGCGACCATGGGCGGGGGATCGCGAAGTTGTCCCACGTTCCGAGCCGCCACGGCCTTTCGTAGCCCAGTCCCATGGCCACGATCGGCATGCCCATCGTGCTCGCCAGGAACACGCATCCCTGCGCGAGCCGGCGGCGCGGGCCGCGTGGGCCGTCCGGCGTGATCGTGAGGTTCTCAGTGTCGGCCCGCTCCGCCAGTTCGCGCAGCGCCACCGACCCGCCCTTGAAGGTGCTGCCCCGCACGATGCCGAACCCCATCATCCGCGCCACCCGGGCGAGAATGTCGGCGTCGGAGTGCCGCGACAGCAGCATGGAGATGTTGGAATGGCCGCGCAGGTACAGCGGCAACAGGATGTTCTCGTGCCAGAAGACGTAGAGCTTCGTGCCGCGGCAGGCCTCGTGCACCGGATCGACCGTGGGATCGCCGAAGTCGGCGCGGCAGTCGAGCGTGCCCATCCAGTGCCTGACGGCCGCCGTCGCGGCGAGCGACCCGAATCCGATGGCGAGTGGTGATGTGAGTTTCACGGCGGTGTCGTCCCTGATCCCGTCGATTTCGATTCCCGATTCCCAAGCCGCCCGCGGCCGCCCCTGCGGCATGTTCTTCCGCGGATCCTTCTCCGCAGCCCCGGGAACCCCTTCTTCGTACAAAGTGCCCGTCAGTCTTGAGGCCAGCTGCCCGCGAAGACCTCCTCTGCCGGCCCGGTCATGAAGACGTGCCCGGCGGCGTCCCATTCCAGGTCGAGCGTGCCGCCCGGCAGCGCGGCGGCGATCGTCCGGGCCGTCCTGCCGGTGAGCGCACCGGCCACGCACACGGCGGAGGCGCCGGTACCGCAGGCCATGGTGATGCCGCTGCCACGCTCCCAGGTCCGCATCCGCACGCGGTCCGTGCCGTGGATCTCGACGAAGTGCACGTTGACCCTACGCGGGAAGATCGGATGCGTCTCGATCCTCGGCCCCACCGACTCCAGCGGCACCCGGCCAACGTCGCGGCAGTAGAAGACCACGTGCGGGTTGCCCATCGACACGCAGGTCATCCGCGGATCGAGCCCGGCCTCCTGCCACCAGGTCTCAGGCGGCCCCAGTGCCGGGCACGCGGCGTCGACCACCCGCCCGCCCACGGCCGTCGCCGGATCGACCGGAATCTCCCCGGCCGCGAGGAGCGGCTCCCCCATGTCGACACGCACCCGCGACCGCCGCGGTCCCGTGGGCGTCACGACGAGCGTGAGCACGCCCCGTCCGGTCTCGATCGTCACCGGTCCGGCCGCGGCCCGCCCGCGGGCGACGACGAGATGGGCCACGCACCGCACGCCGTTGCCGCACATCTCCGATTCGCTGCCGTCGGCGTTGAACATCCGCATCCGTGCCGTCGCCACGGCCGACGGCATCACCAGCACCAGGCCGTCGCCCCCCACGCCGAAGTGACGGTCGGCGATTCTCGGGGCCAGCGCCGCCGGTTCGGCGGGCGTCGGCTCGGCGAAACAGTCGATGTAGACGTAGTCGTTGCCCGCGCCCTGCATCTTCACGAATTGGATCGGTCGTGCCGTCATCGGCGTTCCTCCGCCCCGGCGGGATCGGCATGTGCGTGTCGGGCGCCCGTGCGGCGCACCACGGTGCGGGCGGCCTGCCGCCGGCCGCCGCGCGGCCAGTATGGCATCCGGCGGACCGATTTCGGCAGTCCGGTCATCGAGGATTCTCCCGTCGCCCCGCCGCACTGCGCGGCGTGTCGGGCCCGCGCCGCTGCGACTGCAGCTTCTGGATCGCCGCCGCCAGCGTGGGAAACGCCTCGCTGGTCATCTCCGGATGGGCCAGCGTGCCGTCGACGTGGATCAGCATGAACTGTCCGCTGGCCCCGCCGAGGACGCGCTTCATGGCGGGCAGCTGCGTGGCCGAGTCGCCCATGATCGACCGGAACGTCATGTGCACGTTGGAATCGAGATCCACCTCGCCGTTGCCGACGAGACTGATCGCGTCCCCCGAAAGTTCGATGTTGTCGAGATAGGCACGCGGGCCCTCGATCCTGAAGTCGACGACGCTGGAGCCGAACGCGCTCCGGTCCGGCGCCTTGACCCTCAGCATCTTGAGCAGCGCCACCACGAGCGGCAGCTCGTAGATGTCGGCGTCGCGCAGCCGCACCTGGCCGCGGCCCGCCAGCGAGTGCGTGCCGGCCCGCGACCCGCTCACCTCGACGTTGGCGAAGACGCGACCGCGATAGGGGTGGGCCGCCGCCAGAGTGTCGCCGGCGAGCCGCTCGAGGTCGGCCTCCGCGAGCGCCGCCGCGACCGCGAATCCGCCCCCCTCGCCCGCCGCCGCGCTGCCGTCGATGAGCAGCGAGCCGCCCGCGACCCGCGCCGACACCCGCCGCGCCGCGCCCGGCTCGCCCCCCTGCACCGCGGTGGCACCGAACCTGACGCCCCCCGCATCCATGGCCAGCGGGCCGCGCACGTCCGTCAGCTGCATTCCGCGCCACGTCGCGCTGTCGATCGCCATGTCGCCGTTCGTCTGCCACGCGCGGCCGTCGGACTGGCCGCGCAACCGGATTCCTCCGTGCACGTGCTCGATCGGCGTGCCGACGTCGAGCGACCCCTGCTCGACGTCGAGAAGCATGTCCCACGAGGCGGCCGGCGCGCCCGGCGCGGAGTGGATGTCGAGCGCGCCGGACAGCGACAGGAGCCCGCGGAGCCGCACCGCGGCGACGGCCTGCTGCAGCCCGGACGGCAGTGCCTGCAGCACCTCGTGATCGGCGCGGAACCGGTCGGCCGACAGCTTCTCGAACGACACGTGCCAGCCGCCCCCCGGCGCGAACCTGCAGACGCCCTCGGCCGCCACGACGGTGCGCGCGTGCGTCCCGCGCACGCGATCGAACCGCAGCTGCCCGTCCTTCCAGGCAACCTGTCCCCGGAGGCTCTCCAGGCGGTAGGGGAACCAGGCGGGCTCGATCGACACGGTGTCGCCCTGGGGCGTCGCCCGCACCTCCACGTCGGTGCGCCGCGCCTTGACCCGGTGACGGACGGTCGCCGTGAACTCGGCGTTGCCCCGGGGATCGACGTCGTCCCAGATCTGCCGCATCGCGACGGGCAGCGCATCGCGCAGTTCGCGCTCGAGCACCACCCCGCTGCCCACGAGGTTGAGCGTGAGTTCGCCGTCGTCCTCGCCGACGGGTACGAGCATGCCGGAGCAGCGGACGACGCCGGTGTCGTTGGAGCCGGTGATGTCGCGGAGCGTCCAATGGCCGCGGTCCATGCGGACGCTGCCCGACACGTTCGCGAGCGGATACGGGAAGCCCGCGTAGGACATGCTGCACTGCGAGAGCCTGATCCCCAGCGAGTTGGCGTAGCCTCCCGGGATGTGCGGCGCCCTGTCGTGGCGGAACACGAAGTCGAACATGCCGGCGGCCCGCAGGGTGCGGACGATGTCGGCGCTCCGCGGGGGCATCGCTGCCAGGAGCGCGTCGTCGATCCGCATGCCGTCGCCACGGACCTCGAGGGAACCGACGGTGCCGCCGGCCGGCGCGGGCTCGGTGCGGAAGCTCCCCTGAACCTGCACGGGGTGCCCGCCGGCCTGGCCCGAGAGATGGATCGACAGCGCGCCGTTCTGGAGCACGACCGTGCCGACGGTGCGGTCGAGCCGGTAGGGAAACCGGTAGTGCGTCAGCGAGACGTTGCGGCAGCGCACCGAGACGTCGGGCGTGATCGTCCCGCCGCGGCGTGCGACCTGTGCCCGCAGGTCGACCTCCCCGGCCGGCAGCAGCTTGCTCCAGTGGGCCGCCACGGCGTCCGGCAGGAGCCCCTCCCAGTGCCGTCCCACGAGCAGCCGCTCCGCCTCGACGAGCAGGTCGAAGTCGGCCGTCGCATCCCAGCCGGCGTACCGACCGCTGCCCCGCAGCAGCGTGGAGCCCGCGTGCGCCTCCAGCTGCTCCAACTGCAGCCCGCTGCGGTCGGCCCGAAACACGGCCGTGACATCGCTCATGGCGAACGGCAGCGATGCATGCTCGAAGCGGCCCGACTCCAGCCGCCCCGCCACCGAGAACGCGGCGTCGCGCAGGGCTTTCACGTCCCCGGCGACCTGCCACTCCAGGCCGATGCGCCCGCGCAGTCCGGCGGCCTCCGCACGCAGCGCCGGGCCGGCCGGCCCGGGCACGGCGGTCGAGAGCGCCTCGACCATGCGGGGCGTCACCTCGAGCGATTGCACCGCCCCTGTCAGGGCGAATGCCCCTGTGCCAACGGACACACGACCGCCGAAGGTCAGCCGCTCGAAGGAATCCCCCGTGGCCGTGCCCCGCACGACCGCCCCGTCGCCGGCGGCACCCGCGGCGGCCTGCTCGGGGCGGACGTCCATGGAGATCTGCCGGACCATCATGCGCGCCTGACGCGGCACGTCGTCGACCAGCAGCGTCGCATCCTCGATCGTGATCGGCACCAGTGCGGCTTGTCCTGTCCGCGGACGCGCGAACGAGGCGACCGTCCAGGCGCCGTCCGGGCGTCTCACCGCGTGCACCACGGGGCGGCGCAGCCGGACCGACGTGATCACCGGCACCTGCGTGACGAGCTCGGTGAGATCGGTGCTGCACGCGAGCCGGACCTCCTCCACCCAGAGGACCTGACGGCACTCCCGCGGCAGCGATGGGTCGACGATCGACACGCCGCGGACGACGATCCCCTCGCCATCGACGAGGCTGGCCGCCTGGACCTGCACGACGTGGCCGGGGAACTCCCGCGCCAGCCGCTGCTGCACGCGGCCGCGCACCTCCTCGCCGAGCCGGCTCGAGCCGACGGCGGCCGCGGCGATGACGGTGGCCACCGTCACGGGCAGCGCCCAGCGCACGAGCGTCCACAGCGTGTCGGAGAACGGTTTCACTGCATCCTGCCCGGTGTCGCCGGCGCGCACGGACGGCGCGGCTGCGGGGGGCGGGAAAGTACGTCGGCGGCCGACGGGGAATCAAGCCGCCGTGGGGCCGCCCGGGATACTTTGGATCCCAGAAAAACTGCGGCGATACCGCCGTTTCCCCAGCCTCCTGCCCCCTGCTATAGTGCCGACCTTGTCGTCTTGCGAGTCGGGATGCCTCCCGCGGAGACGCCTTCTCTGTCTTTCTCGGGGGACTCCGCATGCATGCGAACAACGAACACCGTGATTTCTCCGCCTCGGACGCCGTCTCCACGGGCCTCAACCCGCAGCGTCTCCTCTGGGCCGGTTTCATGGCGATCCTGGCCGCGGGCGTCGGCTTCTCGATCCGCGCCGGCATCCTCGGCCAGTGGGCCGAGCAGTACGGGTTCACGCAGACGGAACTGGGGGCGATCACGGGCGGCGGCCTCACCGGCTTCGGCATCATCATCCTGCTCTCGAGCCTGATCGCCGATCGCATCGGCTTCGGTCCGCT